>DATFTU010000668.1:0-2974 GCA_035261565.1 Bacteroidia bacterium | reverse complement strand
CCGGCGCTTATGTACCGGCTGCAACCGAGTTTACTACATATACCGTTAACCTGAATAATATAGCCACTAACCAAAGCGTTATGTTCCGTTGGGAGTTTTATGCCGACCCTAACGGTGCAGGAAACAACTTATATTTAGATGACATTAATATTATTAATGCGCCTTTAACAGGTATTAAAAATATTGAGGCCATGGTAAACTTAAATGTGTATCCTAACCCATCAAGCGGTGTAGTTAATTTAGCTTTTAATTTTACCGAAAACCATTTGGTTGCCGTAGAGGTAACTGATATGCTTGGCCGGGTTATTGAAAATATGGATGCTAAAACCTATCAAACAGGAGAAACTATTATTACCCTTGGTGCAAAAAACAAGTACCAAACAGGTATTTATTTTGTAAACATTACGGTTGACGGGCAAAAAATATCTAAAAAAGTAATTGTAGAGTAATAAGTTAATAATTTTAAAGAGCTGTTAATTGTAAAGGTTAACAGCTTTTTTTATGCCCATAACTGGAACAGTTATCAAGAGATACTAAACCCTACTAAAAACAAAAAGAGATAAAGCAGTATGTTGCCTTATCTCTTTATATTGTTTTATGCTTTAAATTTAGTGTAGGGTAATATTGTAAACGTGCCCGCTAATGGTAACAGTTGCCTGGTTATCACAACTTCCGGTACCAAAGTTAATATAACGGGTTGGTTTGCTGCCAGGTGTAAAATCTAACTCGCCTGCTACAAAACACTTACGGTAACCGGTGCAATTAAAATTGCGTATTAACCAGGTTGCCTGTGCAACACTGGCGGTAAAACTCTCTCCGTTAGCCGATGTACCACTGGCCGTACCAAAAAGAGCTATTTGTGCCTGAGCCCAATCTATTGGTTGGTTATTAGGGCGCTCGCCAGCTAATAATACTTTGGTTTTATTGGTTGTCCAGGTTATGGTTTTACCATTAGCCTTGGTTATGGTCATACTGGCAACAATGTTCCAGGTAAGGTTAGTATTAGTTATATGCCCTAAATTTTTAATGGTTTTGCTGGCAATGTTTATGCTGTTACCATCAACCACATAATTATTTGATGAAACGTTAATTACATTGCCTGAATCGCGGTAGTGCATACCTGCAGTATAAATATATTGTAGGCTGCCACTACGCGGGCGGCCATCTAAACCAGTGCAGCCCGTGCCAAAATTTACCAGTAAAGTATCGTTATCGGCATTGTTTAATGTATCAAAAGTAAGTGTTGCACAGGTTGAATATATGCTTTGGCTTGACTGCGACAATTTATACGTACTCATACTCCCATAAGAAGCCTGCTCGCCAATATTTTCAATATCGTTTGAGTGGGTTTCGGCTTGTGTATGGTCTTCGGCCGCACTGGTATCGCTGTCAACTTCTTCTTTTTTCTTACAAGATGAAAAAATTAAAGCAACCGACAGGGTTGCCAAAGCAAGTGATGTTATGATTACTTTTTTTGTCATTATTGGGTTTATTTTTTTGTAAGATGCTTTATTTAAATAAAGGTTTAATTTAAAATTACTAAAAAAGTTTATTGGTTTATAAAATTAACAATTTGCTGGCGTTGCTGCTGCAAGCTTTTAAATAGAGTAGTATCTGTTTTTTTAATTTTGTTTAAGCGCAATGCCCCTAACATTTTCTTTTTGAAGGGAGAGTAAGATAAACCAATACGCCCAAACCCAGCTTTAACAACTGTATATATAAGCAACATACACCAGCTTTTTGTAAGTAGCCCAATAACAAGCAACTCTATAAGAAATGTAACCATCCAAATAAATGTACCAACCCCAAAATTTACGGCTGCATGAAACTCAATATCTTTACAGGTTTTATCAGCCACACGCTTGCCATAATAATAGGGAATAAAATTTAAAATTTTACCCACCATATAAAACGGAAAGCCTATAATCAGCACGATAAAATTAAAAACTGTAAGCCGGTTTTTTTTGCCGGCATTATATATTAAATGGTCTCTAAGCTTTAACTGTTGTAATTGCTTGGTATAATTAGCCACCTGTATTCTAAAATTTACCATGTTTTCAGCTTGTTTTTCGGTAAGGTTGTTTAGTTTGGCAATTATATATTCCCAATACTGCTGCTGCTGCTCAAGGTTATTGTAGTTTAAGTTGTGTTCAACTATATATTGTTTTTTTAAGATGGGCTGAAGTTGCTCTATTACCACATCATTTTCTTTATTAATTAAAGACGGCACCAAAGGTTTCATGCGCTCTTCAATTAAATTAGTTAGCTTAATAATAGTTTGAGCCGGTTGTTTTATATAGTCATCATAAAAATCTTTCACTAAAATGGGCTCGCCTATTTGATAATAAACATCGCCCCTGAATTTAGATGGAGTAGAGTAATTTACACCAATGGGCAGTATTTTTAAATCCTGGTGTCCGCCCTGCTCCAAATAACTAAAAGCCATTTTAGCAGTGCCCTTTTGTATGGGCTGCAAACGGCGTTCCTGCAAGCTAATACCCTCGGCCAGCACAATTATTTTTTGACGTTTGTTTAGTAAATCGTAAACAACTTTAAAAGAAGCTAAGTTTTTCTTTACACTGCTGTGCCCTCCCCCATCGCGTAAACGATAAATGGGTACAATGCCAATGGCTTTAAGTATAGTAGTAATTAAACCGGGTTTAAAAGCATCGCCACGGGCCATATAATAGGTACGCGGGTAAAACAAGGCAGCCGAAATAGCAATGGTATCCATAAACGAGTTAGGGTGGTTCATGGTAACCAGCATGGGATTATTCACACGAATTCTATCCGCATTTTTAACTCCTAAACGCTTAAAAAATGTCCGGAAAAAGAAGTAAAGTTTATTTCGTAAATAGTACCAAAACATAGTTATTAGTCCTTCTTATAAAATAAGAACCACCGTAAAACTAAGTATAATTTCTGTTTTTACTAAAAGGCAGGTGCAACGGGTTTATTACCCACAGCAGCTTCA
>DATFTU010000667.1:0-2010 GCA_035261565.1 Bacteroidia bacterium | reverse complement strand
CTTGCAATTAAAATAGAAATTGAAGTGAACGCAGCAAAAGATTTCAGGCTGTTTGAGCCCTTTGTAACCAAAGGGCGAGTTTCTGAAATCTGCGGAGCGAAACGTACAATTTCATTTTAATTGTAAGCAGCCTTGCTTTTTGGTTCTTTGTATCAATACAAAGAACATATAAATAATAAACACCATAATATTTTGCAATAGCAACCTTTTTTCTTTACAAAAAGAAAGAACTAAATAATAAAAGTCCGGTAGACTTTTAAGCAAGCCTGTGCGTAGAAAAATGAAACAATCACTTCCCCTTCTCATTCAAAACATAATCAAGCGTATTAAGTGTAGCTTTTAAATGCGCTTGCAGTTTTTTAACCTGCTGTAGTAAAACAATTTTATCGCAGGTTAATTTTATTTCAAGTTTGGTTTTCGGTATTTGCTTCATACGTAAAAAAATTCGGCGGTGTTTAATACAGTTCTTAAGTTGTATGGCAAATATAATAATTATAATAGTAATATAAAACTACTATAATTATATGTCTGCAATTGGACGGCCACAATCCCCCATTTTTGTTAGAAGGTTGCAAAAATCATGGAGATTGAAACAAGTACATATTTAAAAAAGCTGGGTAAAAATATAGCTCAGATGCGTGAAAAAAGAAAGTTAACGCAATATCGGTTAGCTAAAGAAATATTTACCGACCAATCCAATTTGGCCAGAATAGAAGATGGTAAGGTCAACCCAACCGTTAAAACCCTGCTTAGAATTAGCGTAGTGTTAAAATGCAAGGTTAGAGACCTGATTGATTTTTAATTCAATTTATTTTTTCTTATTGGTGTTATTACCAATATTATCTATTTGGTTAACCAACTATTGATTTACCACTTTCAGCAAGTAAAATACAAGAAAAAAATTAGCCTGATTGTTTAGCAAAGATTTGTAAACAAAAAGTGTTTCAGCCGCCACAAAAACAATACAACTTTTCATATAATCTTACATATGTAAGATTATGCGCAAACTTGTATTTTTTGCCAGTAATTATTAATGTAGGTTTGGCTAACTATAAAAAACGCGTATGCTAAAAAAACAATTTAAAAAAACACTTTTAATGGCCGCTTCATCGGCTGCATTAATTTTTTCGGCCTGCCATAACAACAAAGGCGGTGCTAATGGCTATGGCTCAGCCACATCATCATCAACCTGTAGCTGCGAGGCTAACTGGTTTCCGCATGCCACCACACCAAACACTATCGATGGTAAAGGTGGCCCGTTTGATACCAGCAGTACCACCAATTGTATGTTCCATCAATGGTCGTGGCAAAAATTTTTGTGGTTAACACGTCCTATGGCAAGTGGCCATGCTTTTTTTCAAGACTCGCTTACACAAATTGCCGCTAACCTAAGTTTGGTTGCGCCATACAATAACACCCCCCTTGTGTTAGAAGATACAGCGCAGGCAGGCAGCGGTGGTTCTTTACATACAAACCCGGCATTTAATAGCGGCCACATGGTGTACTATTCCATATTTGCCAACAAAACCCTTTTAAATGCCGCTGCAGGTTTTAAAGCCCAAATAAATGCCGATACAAGTTTGCTTAACAACAGTTTTGTTTTCCCTATCGGCTCGTTAGAGCTTAAAGTATCATGGGTTAATATAGCAGCCATTCCTCAGGCAGAACAAGTAAACTATTACACAACCAATGCTGTAATTAAAACCATACATAAAACAGGTAAAAAGGTCGATACCGTTTATACACCAACAACCGTGGCCTTGTTAGGCATGCACGTAGTAGGGCGCGTAATTAACCACCCTGAGTTTATTTGGGCAACTTTCGAACATCATAAAATGGGTGCTTCGTATAATTGGGCCAATGCAACTGCCTCGTCTGATGCAACTGCTTCGTCGGCTAACAATAAATTACTTTTTGCTGCCGGCACGGCAAGCACCCTATCGGGTATTACCTGGAATACCACCACCCCCGATAGTTTATATAAAGTATTTACCTTATACCAATACGGTA
>DATFTU010000666.1:0-3527 GCA_035261565.1 Bacteroidia bacterium | reverse complement strand
TTACATTTTCTAATCGGGTAACTCAAACACATACCCGTTCTGACCCTTTTGCATTACGCCAATAATGCATCCATATTCAAGAGCTTTGGTGTTTTAGAGAAAGTATCCGACGAATTATAACGGTAAATAAAAAAATATTTTTCTTTCTTTTACTACTTTATAAACTTTATTGTTTGGTTTTGCGAGCTTGAAAGGCCTGAAAGCGAAGACTAAAATATCGTATTTGAACACATAATAAAAAAGCAGGAATATAAATTCCTGCTTTTTTATGTTCGCTTATTGCTATTATTGTTTTACCATCTTTTTTGTATCAATTACTTTGCCATCCACCACAAGGGTATAACTATATGTGCCGTTGCTTAAATCATTAGCGTAAACATTTAAAACACCTTTACCTTTCGTATTAATGGTTTGCGCTTTAATTTGTTTGCCGTTTAAATCGTAAAATAAAATTTGTGCGCTACTGGCATTTTGTGGGATGCTATAATTAATTACCGTTTGCTCAGCAAAAGGGTTTGGCTGGTTTTGGTTTAATACTACAACATCAGCATCGCTTAACTGAATGTCTTGTGAATTTATGCTTGTAGTCGAGTTTGAATTTGCAGGTGTACTGTTATTCTTAGTTAGTTGTGCTACCTGATTTTTAAGGTCGTTAATCATAGCTTGCTGCTCTTGTACAGCCTTTACCAAAGGCACAACTATTTCAGCATAGTTTACGGCATAGGTTTGATTACTGCTTTGGGGATGGCTTACAATTGAATTATTATAGCCCGTTTGAGTTGCTGCTTGTTCGACTTCCTGCGCTAAAAAACCTGAGTGAATAATTGCCATTGAAGGGGCAAAGTCCATACCTTGTTTATGCGAGGCTTTATCATCATCCGATAAATTTTGTATCAAATAATCATCTAATGCTCGCGTATTTAATTTATAGGTTACAGGGCGTAGTTTATTTATAAAATCTAAACCATGTACATTTTCCTGTATATCTGTTTTAAATCTTGCATCAGAAGTATAGTATGTTGCATTTACATATATTCCAGACAAAGAAGAATTGCCAAGTTGCATGATATTACTGCCAACTGTAACTGCATTCGTTCCAATAGCAGCAGCATTCGTGTATCCGCTGCCCCCTGCCTGAGTATTGTATCCTAAATAAACATTCGCTGTGCCCGTAGCATCGTTACTGCCTGCTCCGCCACCCACGGCAGTATTAGAGCCGCCGGTTGCAGTTTGTAAGGCATGTATTCCGAAACCCGAATTCAGGCTGGCGGTAGTTACACTATATAAAGCCTTTGAACCAAACCCTGTATTACCCGAACCTGACTGGTTGCTGTACATGGCCTGGTAACCAAAAGCATCATTGGGCGAACCGCTTGTATTGCTATACAAGGCTTGATAACCAACCGAATTATTTTTATCGGCTGTATTATTAAACAGGCTTTGGTAGCCCACGGCATTATTATAGTTACCCGTAGTACCGATAGAAAGAGCGGCTTCTCCATAGGCGGTATTGTAAGCCCCCGTAAGCATTCCGTACATGGTTTTAGCTCCAAAAGCGCAGTTATCACTTCCTGTACTAAGACTACCGCCAGCGGCAAGTCCAACCAACGTGCTATGTAATCCCGTCATACCCGAATTGCCTGCCCCGCAACCTAAAGATGTGTTATCTGTTCCTGTTCCCGAATTTGCGCCACACGAATTGCTTCCTGTGCCGCTAAGAGTTGTTTGTGCATTAGCTATGCTTGCAGCCACGCATAATGCTAAAAATACATTTAGTTTTTTCATCGCTGTTATTTTTTAATTTACCTACTCACTTTCATAAAGGCTTTTCGGCTTACTCCTTATATAAGCAAGTTAGTGCGCCTGTAAGAAGTATAAAAATCTATTTTTTATACAATCTTACATATGTAAGGTTTACCGTTTTTTTGTAGGATTTTTTACACCCATTTTATAATGTTATCAAGGCTTCAAAGGATGAATTAAGTAAAAGTTAAATTTTTCTTACATCATAAAATATGCCCATAACGTCTATAAAAGCATACATCATAAAAGAACTGGCTATTTTATATAGAGTTTCTTATAAGGTGTTTTGCTCGTGGCCCAAACCGATACGTAAAAAATCGGTGAACTCAAAGGAAAAACATTTACGCCAAACAGGTAAAAATAATTTTCGGGCATCTTGAAAGGCCTGAAAACGAAGGGTAAAAATCATACTGATAAATTAATTCAGCATATTTTTAAATCCTTGAAAATTTCCGGTTAGTAGTACATACTAAGGTTTAATATATAATATAAACCCTCCCCCATGCACGTTTACAATTTCCACCTTTGATTCGTTTTTTAAATATTTACGCAACTTCGTTATATATACATCCATACTTCGACGAGAAAAATGATTGCTTTCATTCCAGATTGTTTTAAGTGTATAAGAACGGTCTAATAATTTATTTTTATTAAGCGCCAAAAGGCGCAATAATTGCGCTTCTTTAGTAGTTAATTTATAATTGTCCTCTTTTGATACAAGTTCTTGTGTCAGCGAATTAAAAACATATTTTCCAATATTAAATTCTGTAATATGTTCATCCGTTGACACTTTTTTTTCAGTACGTCGCAATACAGCATTTATGCGCACCAGTATTTCTTCCGTGTCATAGGGCTTGGTTATATAATCATCCGCACCAACCCTAAACCCTTCCAGTATATCTTCCTCCTTTGAGTTGGCGGTAATAAAAATAATGGGTATGCCTGCATTTTTTGCCCGTATTTTTTTTGCAAGGGTAATGCCATCCATAAGCGGCATATTAACATCCAGTAAATATAAATCATAGGCTTTTTTACAAAACAAATCAAAAGCTTCTACCCCATTATTAACCTGCTCGACAAAAAAGTTATTTATCTCAAGATATTGTTTTAGAAAGGTTCCTATAAGAATATTATCATCAGCCAATAAGACTTTTATTTTTTTAGTATTCATCGGGGCGAACTTAAAATAAAAATTCAACTGATTTTTTTATTTAACAAAGTCTTCAAAATCGGGCTAAAATACTTGTATAAATCTGTTATGTATTTGCGAAATTTTACTTATTCAATATAAATCTCACTCAAACATTTTACAAAAGCGAAAATTAAAACACGTTTTTAGCCGCCTTTAAATTTCTTTCACGCCTTCACGCTACTTGCCTCATCCAATCAGGGTTTTCATGCAGTCTATTACTCAATTAAAAAACATGAGTTTTTTACCAATTCCATTTGCGATTTGATAGATTTTAAATCTAAAGAACTTCCTTGTTGCAGTTTTTTTATTACATCCGTATATATGCCGCTCTTGTTTTTTTTTAAAAGTTCAATTAACAAAACCTTATCATGCCACGTGCCAATCCTATTTTGTAATTCATCGTATACCTTAATCTTTTCAAAAAAATCTTTATTGGATAGAATATGTAATAGATGCATTAATTTCTTAATCGGTTTTCGGACAGAATGCAATTTATTGTCATTAAATTCTCGAAAAAGTTTTTGGTTTAATT
>DATFTU010000665.1:0-3973 GCA_035261565.1 Bacteroidia bacterium | reverse complement strand
GGTTCACCTTTTCCCATTCCGAACAGAGTAGTTAAGCCCGATTGAGCTGATGGTAGTTGGCCTAAAGCCCGCAAGAGTAAGTCGATGCCAATTTTAAATCCCCCTTCATTAAATTGATGGGGGATTTTTTTAACCCCCTTTTTTTTAAAAAGCTTTTTGGAAATTGAATTAATGCATACAGCTCATTAAAATGAAAATGTATATTTTGGTGTAATGAAATTAAAGCAAACAATTTATTTGTTGTGGATGGGAGTTGTTTCATACTTCTGTTTTTTAATGTTGCTTGTTACATTACCCTATTTAAGCTTTAAATTGAATGTAGATTTTTTGCTTACTAAACAAAGTATTATTCATATTAAACACTGGCGCTATGCTTTTTATGCGCACATATTAAGCAGTATTTTTGTGTTGTTGGCAGGTGTTGTACAGTTTTGGAATTATTTTTTGGTGCGGTTTAAAAAATGGCACAAAAGGATTGGTAAGTTGTATGTGTTTTTGATTTTGTTTGTGAGCGGCCCTGGTGGTTTGGTTATGTCATTTTACGCTAACGGAAATATGACGGCTAAAATCAGTTTTGTTTTACTATCGGTTTTGTGGATATTATTTACCGCACTTGCTTTTGTGTATGCATTGAAAAAGAATTTTGTGTTGCATCGTAATTTTATGATGCGTAGTTATGCACTTACTCTTTCGGCAGTTACCCTAAGAGGGTATGCTTTTATATTACCTTATTTTTCGCATGTGGAGGCAAAACAAGAATATGCTTTACTTGCCTGGAGCAGTTGGACTATTAATTTATTAATAGCTGAGGCTTTAATTTATAGTAAACGAAGAGAGGTATTTACTTAGTTACTACATCGGTAATTGGTTTGTAAGGTATAAAATGCCCATCTGGGTCTATTTTATATCTTTCTTCGGTAACAAAATCTTCGCCTAACCATTCGTTTCCTCTATATCCATCATCTGTAGGTTGGTTTTTCCATTTAATGTTGTATTCTTTAACCGAAATAACTCCGCTTGAATCAATAGCGCCTGTTTTAAGAGTAGTGGGTAATAAAAACTGAGAAAATGTTTTTTCTTCAATTATAGTTCCGTTAGCATTGTAAGTTACAATTTTTGTTTCGGCCGGCGGTAAGGTATCTGTAATTACCATTACGGTTTTATAAAGTACGGCATCTACATTACTATTTACTTTAAACTTGGCCACCATTATATATTCGTTACTTACCATACGGGCAAAGCGCCCATCTTCCATACCGGCTACAAAGGGTGCAAAATCATAACTGATAAAACTTTTTTTGTAAAATGTTTGATATGCCTCGCCAACACTATCCTTTGGCATTTCGTAAGGGAAACTTATAGTGGGAGCCGATGCTAAAAAAGACTGGAAAAGTTTTGCCTTTAATACATCATCATCTTTTAAAAATTGCACCAGTAAAGCCTGATAGGCTTGTAAGTTGCGATATTTATCAAAACATTTATCACTCTCTAAACGTTTTTTGTTTAAAAAACCTCCGCTAAAAGCTGCTGCCAAATTGTCGATAGCCCTATTTGTATCATTTTTAAGGGCTGCAATTCTTGCTATGATATAATTTTGTTCAGAATCTCCTTCCGGCCCGAGGACTACTGTGTAAATAGCGCTATCTGCACGGAGAGTATCCCCTAAATCTACGTAGGCATTAGCAAGAAAGTTGTAGGTTTTATCATCAGGGAAATATTGTAATGATTGGCGAAACAGGGGGATGGCTTCGGCGGCCTTTTTTTGATTTACATATAAATCCAAGCCCTGCATAAAAAGTTGTTTGGCGTGTGCCATTTGCACTTCGGTTGCTTTTTCTTTTGCGCTAAATACCGAATCGGTACGGAAAATATATTTTTCGGGCAATAATACGTTTATCTCTTTTTGTGTAGTGGATTGTTGAGCCTGTTTTTTTTCACTATTGCAGGAAATTAACAATGCGAATAAGCATATTATTGAGAATAGATTTTTCATAAAGCGGGATTAGTTAATTAAAGATATAAAAAATGTGAATATGGTGTTTGTCTCTAAAAATTAAATAATTTTATAATAAATAAAAAAACAAACAAATGAAACCGTTAAACTATTTTATACTTGTGTGTAGTGTTTTACTTATTGTTTTTTTTACGGCCACATCGTGCACAAAAAAAAACACCACCACTACAACAACACCTGCCCCAACAGGTACTACAACCAGTTATACATTTAACGCTATGGGTATTACGGCTACAGGAGTACAATACACAATAACTAACCCAACCGCCGGGCCGTTAAAAATTGTTGGAAACAATGGAAATGGCACAGGTGGAAACGACCAAACAGTTACCATAACAATTAACAGTGCAGTAAATTCAACAGGAAGTTACACATTATCGGCTGCCTATAATAATTCTGGCGTTTATACATCAGGTACAAATACTATGCGTTATAGTACAGGCAGTGCACCCTATGTTGGAACTTTAAATGTTACTAAAATTGATATGACAAATAAAATTATGTCGGCTACATTTAATTTTAATGCTTTAGAATACTTTCCTAATAATAACGGTTCGGGAAACATTTACGGATCGTTTGATAATGTAGGGTTTAATTAATCGGCGAGTTTGCCGTAATAAATTAAATCTACCAATTCTCCGGAAGTTGTTTTATAATCACGACGTAAGGTGCCTTCAATTTCAAAGCCACATTTTTCTGCAATACGCCTCGCTGATGAATTAGTTTGATGTGTGCGCAAAAACAATTTTTTAAATTCAAAATTGGCAAAACAATAATTGGTAAAGGTTGCCAGGGCTTTGCTTGAAATGCCTTTGTTGGCATATTTTTCATCTATATAACAACCAAGTTCGGCTTTAGGTACAGTCCAGTCGATATTTTTAATATCTAAAAAACCGGCAAATGTATTATTAGTATCATCAATTACTATAAAAGAAAAATATGTTTTTGCTTCGGTTTTTTTTAAATTTTCGTCTAAAAATATTTTTGTGCTTTCAAGAGTTTTTGTTTTGGCAACTGTTCCAGTAAAAAAATTAGAAAGCCTTGCGCGATTATTTTCGACTAATTGAAAGTAAAGTTGCAAGTCGGTTGGTTGCAAAGGGCGGATTGAATAATTGTCGAATTTCATTTTTGCTAATAACGCAACTTAACAAAACTTATTGTAAGAAATGGCTTTTATATAATTAAAAGCTATTAATGAAACGACCTGATAAAAATTTAGAGTTTTGCACCCAACACGCCTAAAATATCCTGTGCAGCTTTTGCAATTACGGTGCCGGGGCCAAAAATTGCGGTTGCGCCTGCTTTGTAAAGAAAATCATAATCTTGTTGAGGGATAACACCACCAACGACAACTAAAATATCAGGGCGATTATATTTTTTTAATTCTTCTATTAATTGTGGTACTAATGTTTTATGGCCTGCTGCCAGGCTACTTACGCCAATAATGTGTACGTCGTTTTCTATCGCTTGTTTGGCAGCCTCGGCAGGGGTTTGAAATAATGGGCCGATATCTACATCAAAACCCAAATCGGCAAAAGAGGTGGCAATTACTTTTGCACCTCGGTCGTGGCCATCTTGTCCCATTTTGGCAATCATAATACGCGGACGGCGGCCATCCATTTCGGCAAACTTATCAGCCAGTTGACGTGCTTTGGCAAAATCTTTATCCATTGAAATTTCTTTTGAATACACTCCGGCAATAGAACGGTTGGTTGCTTTAAAGCGACCAAAAACTTTTTCCATGGCAGAGGAGATTTCGCCTAATGATGCGCGAACTCTTGCTGCATTTATACTAAGCTCTAACAAATTACCTGTGCCGCTTTGTGCCGCCTGGGTTAAGGCATTTAGCGCTTCATCTACCTGTTGTTGGTTGCGGTTGGCTTTTAGTGTTTTTAAACGCTCTAATTGTTGTAAGCGTACTTTGGCATTATCAACATCTAAAATATCTATGTCGGTTTT
>DATFTU010000664.1:0-4173 GCA_035261565.1 Bacteroidia bacterium | reverse complement strand
TCCGTCGGTTCCAAACTTTATTTTGCTCATAGTATAACTTTTAAAAAGGAAACAAATATACAATCTATAACGTAATAATTAACTTATTAAACTACCCGATAAAAAATACTAAATTTGCAGGTTTTACGTTATGTTGGTTTTGCCAACAGAATTATGCCAATTAAAAGACAGTATATAATATTATTAATTGCAGGATTTTTTATTTTTCTGTTTACGGCATGCACGCAGTATAAAAATAAATTTATTAATAGAACATACCACGATGTAACCTTGCGTTATAACGTATATTTTTATGCACGAGAGAGTCTGAAAGAAGGCGTACAAAAGCTTGAAGATGCTTATAAAGATGATTACACTGAGTTATTACCCGTTTTTAAATACGGCGATAAGGAAACCGCTAAGGCTATTTTTCCGGAGATGGATAAAGCCATTAAAAAGGCCAGCGAAGGTATTCAGCGCCATGCTATAAAGGATAAAAAAAGTAAAGTTGAAATTCCAAACAGCGGGCGTTGGGTTGATGATTGCTGGAACACTATTGGCAAAGCTCACTTTTATAAACGCGAGTTTTTTTCGGCTATTGAGGCCTTTGAGTATGTAGAATCGGCCTACAAAGGCAAACAGAAAGAAGAGGCCAAACTTTGGTTGATGAAATGTTATAACGAATTAAATGCATTAACACAATCAGACCATTTTGCTTCGTTAATAAAAAACGACAAAAAATTTCCGGATGAATATAAGGGCCATTTTCACGCTCTGTATGCCGAATTTTATATTAAACAAGGCAGCAGTCAGTACGACAATGCGATCAAACAACTTACCGAAGCCATAAAAAAAACAAAAAAGAGGTCGACCAGAGCACGCTATCATTTTATATTAGGCCAGCTATACGAGGAAAAAAACAAGCATGAACAAGCCATGTTTAATTACCGTATGGTGGTAAGGTTAAAACCACCAACCTATGAACTTGGTTTTTATGCAAAAATGAGGCAATCGTTAATGAACAAAAACCCTGAGGCCATACAAAAAGCAAAAGACGAGCTTTATAAAATGACTAAGGATTTTAAAAACAGTGATTTATTAGATGTTATTTACTACACCCTGGGGCAGATAGACGAAAACCAGAAGAATATGGATAACGCTTTTGATGATTATAAATTATCTGTAAAAAACAGTGTTAACAACAACAAACAAAAAGCAAAATCGTATTTAAAACTGGCTGATATGAGCTTTGATAAAGAAGAGTATGTTCCGTCATCACGTTTTTATGACAGTACAATTGCTTTGATAAAAGAAGATTACCCGGGATATCTGGATATAAAAGCTAAAAAATCGAGCCTGGATAGTTTAGTAAAAAACATTGTAATTATTAAAACACAAGATAGTTTGCAAGGCGTAGCCGGTATGGATACCGTTGCACGTACTAAACTAATTAAGCAAATTATAAAACAACTTATTAAGCATGAAGAAGATTCGATTGCTAAAAAACAAGCAGCCGCAAATGCTAATGCAGGAACGGCTTTAAACCCAACCCAAGGTTTTACACCACAAGCGCCAAGTAACAATGCAGGCCCGGCCGATTGGTATTTTTATAATACTTTACTTAAAGCGCAGGGCTTAAACGACTTTGTTAAACGCTGGGGGCCTAACCGAAAAAATGAAGATAACTGGAGGCGAAGCAACAAATCATCTTTTACGTTTGATGAGGTTGAAGCAGCAAATAATCCTAAAGATTCAGCTAAAGGGAAAGACACAGTTGTTTTAAAATCGAATAACAGGCACGAAGTAGAATACTACTTAAAAAATTTACCATTAACCAAAGCTGACCAGGACTCATCAAATAAAAAAATATTAGAAGCTTATTATGCTTTAGGTACTATATACAGAGAGTTACTTAATAATAGCAAAAAATCGGCGGAAGCTTTTGAGGCTATGAACCAGCGCTTTCCGGGCAATAAATACGAAGCTCCTTCTTACTATCAGCTATACAGGATTTTTATACAACAAAAAAACGACCCTAAAGCCACCGATGCTAAAAACTTTTTATTAAGCCATTACCCTAAAAGCGATTATGCACGCATTATAAACGACCCAAATATTGCCAGTGCTATAAATGCCGGGCAGAATGAAGTTAATAATGAATATACAGTTGCTTACAATGATTATTTAAATAAAAATTACGGCGAAGCAATTACCATTTGTAACAATGCAGTTATAAAATTTGGCAAGGGGCCTTTAACCCCAAAATTTGCTTATTTAGGAGCACTTTCAACCGGGTATTTGTATGGAATAGATTCGTTAGAAAAAAGTTTGGCAGCTGTTGTTATAAAATACCCTAAGAGTGAAGTATATGATATGGCAAAAACAACTTTAGACCTTATAAAGAAACAAAAGCAAATGTATGTTCCGGCAGATACTATGTCGGCCAAAGATTTACCAAATACTGTATTTAAAGCCGACGATAAAGCCCCCCATTATTTTATGGCTATTTTAAATAATAGCAAGGACATAGAGCAGGTAAAAAATAAATTATCTGACCTAAACAAAGAATATTTTAGCACAAATAATTACGAAATAATAGCCTTACCAAAGGATACTAAAACAATGATAACCGTGCGCACATTTACCAATAAAGATGATGCCATTGGTTATTATAATTTTATATTAACTAAGCCCGATGTATTTACCAATATTGATAAAAGAAATTATTCATTAATTGTAATAACTACTGATAATGTGGGCGCTTTGCTTAAAACCGGAAATTTTGACGAGTACAAAGTTTTTTTTGAAGCTAAATATTTAGGTGTAAAACAATAATGAGTACGATTGAAAAAATGTATGAGGCTATGGGAGCAGAATTTATAACGCCTGTCAACGAAGTAGTGCAAAAATTTAGCCAAATAAAAGCTTTTATTTTTGATTGGGATGGTGTTTTTAATAATGGCGAAAAAATTGGCGGGGGATCAAGCTCATTTAACGAAATTGACTCAATGGGAACCAATTTATTGCGCTTTGCCTATTATTTAAAACATAAGCAATTATCACGTACAGCCATTATTTCAGGAGAGAGAAACGAATCGGCCTTTTATTTTGCACAACGTGAACATTTTGATGCATCGTATTTTAAAATAGTAAATAAAAAATGGGCGTTAGACCATATATGTAGCATATATAACTTAAAACCCAACGAAATATGCTATTTTTTTGATGATGTGTTAGACTTAAATATTGCCAAAGAAGCAGGGTTGCGTATTTTAATAAACCGTAAAGCAACCGCCTTATTTACCAATTATGCCAAACAACATAATTTGGCCGATTACATAACAGCAAATTCATCGGGTAATTTTGCCGTGCGTGAGGCCTGCGAAATGTTAATGGGTATAACAGGTGCTTTTGATGAGGTTATAACCCGCAGAATGAACTATGACGATATGTACCAACAATATATTATGGCACGAAACTTGCCGCCAACTCATTACTATACCTATAATAACCGGCAAATAATTAATGCCGATATTAGGCTTTAAATTAAAAAGTACCGTAAATTTGTAAAAAATAAAATACCATGTATCCAGAGCCATTAGTAAAACCTATGAAAGAAGAGCTGACACAAGTTGGCTTTGAAGAGTGTTTAACCCCTGAAACAGTTGATAAAGCAATTAGTCAGCCAGGTACCGTGTTAATGGTTGTAAACTCAGTTTGCGGCTGTGCCGCAGGCGCTTGTCGCCCGGGTGTAAAAGCCAGCCTTAACAATGTAAAAAAACCTACTAAATTAACTACTGTATTTGCAGGTTTTGATGTGGATGCTGTATCAAGAGCACGTAAATATTTTGCACCATACCCACCATCATCCCCGGCTATTGCACTTTTTAAAGATGGGCAGTTAGTTCATTTTGTAGAAAGGCATAATATTGAAGGCCATTCGGCAAATGCTATATCAGAGCACCTGAAAGCAGTTTACGACGAATTCTGTTAGTATTTATACTACCAGTTATTAAATGCCGCGTTAAAAATATCTTCGGTTAATTGCCGGTTTATTTGGTCTAACGCAGCGCTTTCTATTTGCGATAAACTTTGTGTTGCGGGATAATCGTAATACCGGGTAAACTCTCTATCGGTAAAGTTTTTTGTTTCATCAAGCTTGTTTACAAAGTTTAGTTTAATAGTTACTGTTAA
>DATFTU010000663.1:0-3985 GCA_035261565.1 Bacteroidia bacterium | reverse complement strand
TACGAAGTTTTAATAAGCCGTATAGTTGACCGCGCTATGCGCCCGCTATTTCCTGAAGATTATCATGCTGATATTCAGTTAATGATTCAGCTTATTTCATCAGATAAAAAAACAATGCCTGATGCGTTAGTAGGTTTAGCTGCTTCGGCTGCTGTGGCCGTATCAGATATTCCGTTTAACGGGCCAATATCTGAAGTACGCGTTGGTAAAATTAATGGCAAATTGGTTTTAAACCCAAACCTTGATGAGCTTGAAAAATCAACTATTGATATGATTATTGCAGCATCTGCAACCGATATTTTAATGGTGGAAGGTGAAATGAGCGAAATTACCGAAGCTGAAATGCTTGAGGCTATTAAGTTTGCACACGAAGCTATTAAAGGGCATATTGCTGCCATAAAAGAATTTGCCATTAAAGCAGGCAACAAAGCAAAACGCGAATACAGCCACGAAAAAAATGATGCTGAGTTAAAAGAAAAAGTTAGCGCAGCCACTTATCAAAAAGTGTACGATGTGGCTAAAATTGGTAACCCAAACAAAAACGAGCGTAAGGTTGCCTTTAAAGCTATTTTAGAAGAGTATAAAAAAACCTTTAGCGAAGAAGAGTTAAAAGAAAAAGAAGGTTTAATAAATAAATACTACCACGAGGTTGAGTACAACGCGGTACGCCGTGTAGCGTTAGATACTAAACTACGTTTAGATGGCCGTAAAACTACTGACATTCGCCCAATATGGAGCGAAGTTGGTTATTTACCGGCTGCACACGGTTCGGCGGTATTTACACGTGGCGAAACACAATCATTAACATCGGTTACTTTAGGTACCAAATTAGACCAGCAGTTAATTGATGGTGCCTTTATTGAAGGCGAAGCTAAATTTTTATTACACTATAACTTCCCGGGTTTTTCAACCGGAGAAGTAAAACCAAACCGTGGTACATCGCGCCGTGAGGTTGGGCATGGTAATTTAGCATTGCGTGCGCTTAAAAAAGTATTGCCAGATAATTGCCCATACACCATACGTGTAGTATCTGATATTTTAGAGAGTAACGGTTCATCATCAATGGCAACAGTTTGCGCAGGTACATTAGCATTAATGGATGCCGGTGTGCAAATTAAAAAACCGGTAACCGGTATTGCCATGGGTTTAATTACCGATGATAAAGGTGGTTACGCAATTTTATCCGACATATTAGGTGATGAAGACCACTTAGGTGATATGGACTTTAAAGTTTGTGGCACTAAAGATGGTATTACGGCTGTGCAAATGGATTTAAAAGTAAACGGTTTACCATACGAAGTTATGGCTCAGGCTTTAAACCAGGCTAAAGACGGGCGTTTGCATATCTTAAACGAAATAAGCAAAACACTTTCTGCGCCTAACGCTAATTACAAACCACATGCACCAAGGTTATTGCAAATTGAAATCCCTCAGGATTTTATTGGCGCAGTAATAGGGCCAGGCGGAAAAATTATTCAGGAAATTCAGAAAACAACCAACACTACAATTACTATTACCGAAATTGATAACAAAGGTTTAGTAGAAATTTTTGGAGAAGATGATGCTTCGGCATCAGCTGCATTGGCACGTGTAAAAGGCATTGTAGCCATTCCTGAAATTGGCGAGGTATATGATGCTAAAGTAAAAACGGTTATGCCGTACGGTGCTTTTGTTGAATTTATGCCGGGCAAAGATGGTTTGTTGCACATATCGGAAGTTGAATGGCGCAGACTTGACAGCTTAGAAGGTGTATTGAAAGAAGGCGATATGATTAAGGTTAAATATATTGGCAACGACCCAAAAACAGGTAAATCTAAATTATCTCGTAAGGTGTTGTTACCAAAACCTGAAGGCACACCTGCTGAAGCAGAAAAAAAATAAATAAAGTTAAAATCTATAAGTAAAGCAGTACCGTATATGTATGGTACTGCTTTTTTTATGTTTATTTACTGTTAAATTATTATCTTTGATTGTGATATGGTTACGTTAGAAAGAAAAGTTCGTATGAATCTGAAGAATAAAATAATTAGTCTTTTAGAGCAAAACAAGTATACGTACAAAGAACTTGCCGAACATTTAAAAATTTCTGAAGCCGAATTAGACCATGTACTTGAAACCAAAACCCTTGAAGTACGTACCTTAGAACTTATATCGAAAGAATTACGCATACCCCTTTACAGCTTTTTTCGTGACCCTGCCGAGATGGAAGAATACTTATCGCTTGATAAACAACGTTATTACGATGTAAATATTTGGAGCGACCAGGAGGTTAAGTACAAATCAGAAATTACGAAGCTGAAAGAAGAGCTGCAAAAACTTACTGCCGAAACAAAAAACAAAGACTTGTTAATTGAAGCTTTAGAAGGAGAGCTTAAAAAAGGCTGGACTAAATAATTACAACATCAAATTTTTCAGGCTACAACATTCCTTCATCAGCAAAACTGAAATAGTTTGCATCGCCCACAATTATATGATCTATAACGTGTACATCAAACACAGCTGCCGCCTGTTTTACTTTTTGGGTTAGGTTTATATCTTCTTTACTGGCCTGCAAATTACCCGATGGATGGTTGTGTGCCAACACAATGGATGATGCTAAATTTTCGATGGCACTTTTTAAAATAATACGTACATCGGCCACCGTGCCCGATATGCCCCCCCTGCCAATAAATTCTGTTTTAATAATTTTATTGCCTCGGTTAAGCAACAAAGCCCAAAACTCTTCATGCGGCAAATCGCTTAATTTAGGTGCAATATGTGCGTAAGCATCTTTGCTGGTTTTTACTACATCAAGCACGGGCGCATCAACATCTTTTCTTCGTCTTCCTAATTCAAGCGCGGCAATAATAGTAATAGCTTTTGCCTCGCCAATGCCTTTAAACTTTTTTAAATCGTTAATGCTTAGTTTAGCTAATTCGTGCAAATTATTTTTATGTGTTGCCAGTATACGTTGCGATAGTTGCACTGCCGATTCGTTTTTTGAACCCGATGCAATTAAAATGGCAATAAGTTCAGCATCTGATAAGGCCTGTTTGCCTTTAGTAATCAGCTTTTCGCGCGGGCGGTCATCTTCTGCCCAATGTTTTATAGATATATGTTGTTGCTCCATTTACAATAAATAACAAGCAAGTTAGCTAAAGTTAAGTTACCTTTGCAGGCAATTTATAATGAGTTCGCAAAAAAAATCTTCGCTCGAAATCTTTAAAATAAAAAATTTCTTTCATTTTATTTTAGGCCGGTTTTTTACCACACTTGCCATACAAATGCAAATGACTACTATTGGTTTGCAAATTTATTACGAGTATACACACAGCGCATTTTCGTTAGGGTTAACCGGTTTGTTTGAGGCCATTCCGTTTATTGCTGCTTCATTTTTTTCAGGCTACGTATCTGATAAATACAATCGCAAAAAAATTATCATTTCAACCGTATTGGCTTTAGTATTTTGCTCGGTATTATTGTTTGTTATCAGTCTGCACAAAATTGCCGCGTTAGATAGTATTGCTTACTACGCCATTTTTGGGGTAATTATTTTAGTGGGTATTATACGCGCGTTTTTTGCGGCTACAATGAACCCCTTGTTAAGCCAACTTATTGACAGAGAAATGTACACCATATCAGCCACCTGGAATAGTACCGCCTGGCACATTGGCGCCATAACAGGCCCCATACTGGCCGCGTTTTTATATGGCATGAGCGGCACATACCATGCAGAAAATATTTATTTTGTAAACATACTTTTGTTTTTATTAGGCGCTTTATTTTTTGCCCTGGTAAAATACCAACGCCCATTAATACACCAGGTAAAAGAGGGCATTATACAAAGCCTGCGGGTGGGCATTGATTTTGTGTTTAAACAAAAAATATTGCTGTCGGTTATTTCGCTTGATTTATTTGCCGTGTTTTTTGGCGGAGCCGTAACCATACTGCCCGCTTTTACCGACAAAGTTTTACATGCCACCCCGCAAGATTTAGGTTTGCTGCG
>DATFTU010000662.1:0-3474 GCA_035261565.1 Bacteroidia bacterium | reverse complement strand
TATTAAATACCTTACGCTGTATGCGTTTAGTACCGAAAACTGGAACCGCCCGGGCGATGAGGTGTCTGCCCTGATGGAACTTTTGGTAAAAACAATTCATGCAGAAACCCCCACACTAAATAAGAATAATATACGTTTACTCACCATTGGCGATACAAACAGTTTGCCCGACAAGTGTGTGAAACAGTTAAACGAAGCAATGGCCGAAACAGCTAAAAACACAGGTTTATCTTTAGTGTTAGCGCTTAGTTATTCGGCTAAGTGGGAAATTGTAAACGCTGTAAAGCAAATTGCCGAAGAAGCTAAAGCCGGTAAATTAAACCCACAGGAAATAAACGAAACCTTATTTGAATCAAAACTATCTACCAAAGGGATACCAAATCCTGAGCTGATGATACGCACCAGTGGCGAACACCGGATAAGCAATTTTTTGGTTTGGCAATTGGCTTATGCCGAGTTTTATTTTACCGATGTGCTGTGGCCCGATTTCAGGAAAGAAGATTTTTATCAAGCCATTGTAAATTATCAGCAACGCGAACGCCGTTTTGGTAAAACAGGCGAACAAATAAAAAATAACGCATAAGGCTGCTTGAAAAAACACCTCCTCATATTTCTGTTTTTATGTGTTACTAAAATTGCTTGTGGGCAAGTTGTTTTGGGCGAAGAGCAAATTGATTACGCCAACCCTAAAGAATATAATATTGCCGCAACCGAAATAGATGGCGTTGTTACCTTAGATAAAAATGTTTTAAGGCTTGTATCCGGCCTAATTCCCGGGCAACGCGTAAAAGTTCCCGGCGAAAAATTTTCAGACGCCATTAAAGCCCTTTGGAAACAAGGCTTTTTTGATGACATACAAATTAATGTAGATAAAATTATTGGCAACGATATTTTCCTGAAAATTCTTATCGTTGAAAAACCCCGCCTGGGGGGCTTCTCTACCAAAGGGGTTTCAAAAAAATCGGAGGCGGACGAGATTCGTAAAAAAATACGTTTAGTATCCGGTAAAATTGTAACCGACCAATTAATAGGCAACACCAAAAACACGGTTAAAGAATATTATAAAGACAAGGGATACTTTGCAGCCAAGGTTGATATAAAAAAGGTTGAGTCTAAAATGGGGAAAAATAAAATCGACCTGGTTATTGTGGTTGATAAGGGAGATAAAGTGCGTGTGCAGGACGTTGTTTTCCATGGTAATACCGTTATAAAATCGGGTGGTTTTTCTATTAAAAACGGTTTTGGTTTGCGCGGACGGCTTAAAGACAGTAAAAGATACCGCTGGTATACCTTTTTTAATTCGGGAAAATATTTGGAGGATAACTTAGAAAAAGATGAGCCAAAAATAATTGACAAATATCTTTCTCTTGGATATAGAGACGCTCGTATTGCAAAAGATACCGTTTATTTTGTAAAACCTAATCGTGTGGTAATTGATATTACAATTGATGAGGGACATAAATATTACTTTCATAATATAACTTGGGCAGGCAATAGCAAATACCGCAGCGGGCAGTTAGATACCATTTTGGGTATTAAAAAAGGAGATGTTTTTAATCAGGCCGATTTAGATAAAAAACTTTACAGCAACCCAAGTGGGTATGATATTAGTTCGTTATACATGGATGACGGTTACTTGTTTTTTCAAATAACCCCAAGTGAGGTTAACGTACAAAACGATTCTATTGATTTAGAAGTTCATTTATACGAGGGTAAGCAAGCCATTATAAACCGTGTAACGGTTACCGGTAATACAAAAACCAACGACCATGTTATTATGCGCGAGTTGCGCACACAACCGGGCCAGCTTTTCAGGCGGTCAGATATTATGCGCACACAGCGTCAATTACAGCAATTAGGCTATTTTAATGCGGAAAAACTGGGGGTAGAGCCTAAGCCAAATCCGGCAGACGGAACGGTTGATATTGCTTATACAGTTGAAGAAAAACCAAACGACCAGATAGAATTATCAGGTGGTTATGGTTCGGGCCGTATCATTGGTACGCTGGGCGTAACCTTTAATAATTTTTCGGCAAGAAATATTTTTAAAAAATCTTCGTGGAGCCCGTTGCCTGCCGGTGATGGACAAAGGCTGAGTGTTCGTGCGCAAAGCAGCGGTATTTACTATCAGAGTTATAATATTTCTTTTTCTGAACCCTGGCTTGGCGGAAAAAAACCAAACTCGTTAACGGTTGGTGCTTACTATACTGTACAAAACTTTAATGGCATTGGCCGTACAGTTAAAGTAAACGGCGTTAAAGTAACAAACCCCGATGCTTCTTATATGACATCTATGACCGGAAACGTTGGTTTTGGTAAGCGTTTAAAATGGCCCGATGATTATTTTTCGTTCTCAATAGGAGAGTCCTATTCCTATTATGTGTTATACAATGCCAGTGTTTTTGCTTTTCCTACAGGTTATGTAAACAACTTAAAAACCAATGTTAATATTAGCAGAAACTCGTTACAAGGTAACCCTATTTTCCCCACGGGGGGGTCTAACGTTAGTTTAACGGCTGTTGTAACACCGCCTTATTCTTTGTTAAACGGAAGAAATTATGAAACCATGAGTGTTGCCGATAAATATAAATATTTAGAGTTTCAGAAATATAAGTTTACCACCCAGTGGTATATGCAGTTAACAAACCAAAAAGCACCCGATGGTAAAGAGGCTCGTAACCTTGTTTTAAAAACCGCCTTTGGTTTTGGTATTTTAGGCTATTATAATTCCAGTGTGGGTGTGGCACCATTTGAGCGCTTTTATATGGGCGGAAGCGGTTTAACGGGTTATTCGTTAGATGGACGTGAAATTATTGCCCTGCGCGGATATGCAGACAACTCTATATCGGGCCCTGATGGAAAAGGCTGCTCAATAATATCAAAATACACCATGGAGCTTAGGTACCCAATTTCACTAAATCCGCAGGCAACTATTTTTGCCCTTGCTTTTGCCGAAGGAGGAAATGCTGAGCAAGTGTATAAAGATTTTAACCCCTTTAACATAAAACGCAGCGCAGGTTTAGGGGTTCGTATATTTTTACCTATGTTTGGTTTACTGGGGCTTGATTACGGCTGGGGCTTTGATACTATACCTTATAACTCAAGCACGGGTAATGGCAAAGGGCAGTTCCACTTTACCATCGGAGCAAACTTAGGAGAGTTGTAAATTTATTATTTGTAAAAACGTATTTTTAAAAATACTTTTGATTAAAATTTAGAGAATAAAAACCATGATAATGAATATAAAAAAATCAGTTTTAGTTTTTGCCGGATTAGTAATTATGGCAGGCACCGCTGTAGCGCAGAAAATCGGTTATGTGGATACCGAATATATTTTAAACCAAATACCCGAATATAAAGCGGCTAAAGCAGAGCTGGATAAAGCTTCTGCCGATTGGCAAAAAGAAATTGAAGCAAAATATGCTGAGATTGATAAACTATATAAAACCTATCAGGCAGAGCAAATTTTACTTA
>DATFTU010000661.1:0-5634 GCA_035261565.1 Bacteroidia bacterium | reverse complement strand
TAATGGGGCAGTCTCGTGTGTTTTACTCAATGGCAAACGATGGTTTGTTGCCTAAAATTTTCTCTGATTTACACCCAAAATTCGGCACCCCGTATAAATCAAATATGATATTATTTGTATTTGTTGGTTTGTTTGCTGGCTTTGTACCGGGTAGTATTGCCGGAGATTTAACGTCTTTCGGAACACTTTTAGCCTTTGTAATTGTTAGTGCCGGTATATGGATTATGCGCAGGTCTAACCCCGAGTTGGAAAGGCCATTTAAAACCCCCTTAGTTCCTTTAGTACCCATTTTAGGAGTTTTAGTTTGCAGCGGAATGATTATTGCTTTAGATACCACCACTCTTAAAGCAGCCGGTTTATGGATGGTATTAGGCTTTATTGTGTACTTTTTGTATGGCAAAAAAAACTCCAAATTGGCTAAGTAATAAGCCATAGTGGCAGAATAATAAGATTGGAAAGAAAATTGATGTTTGAAAAGAACAATTCACTAAATTTAGATAATTAAAAACATAGAAATCATGGCAGTTGAAATCACAGATGGAAATTTCGAGTCAGTAGTAAAAAACTCTGATAAATTAGTATTAGTAGATTTTTGGGCAGAATGGTGTGGTCCGTGCCGCATGGTGGGCCCAATAGTTGAAGAACTTGCAAAAGAATATGATGGCAAGGCTGTTATTGGCAAGTTAAATGTAGATAACAACCCAAACGTATCGATGGAGTTTGGTGTGCGCAACATACCAACTATCCTATTCTTTAAAAACGGTAAAGTAGTTGATAAGCAAGTGGGCGCTGTGCCTAAAGCACAACTGGCTGCTAAATTGCAGGCACAACTTTAATTTTAGTTAATAGCAATTAGGCAATAGTTATTAGGTGTACTTAATGTAATTTCCTAATAACTATTTCTATTTTAACTAATTCCTATGCCAATAATACATCCTCAATACATTCAAAAATATTCTGCTTTAGAGTTGTTGGCTAAGCAGGTGGTTGAGGGTTTTATAACCGGCTTGCACAAAAGCCCGTTTCACGGTTTTTCGGTTGAGTTTGCCGAGCACCGCATTTATAATCCCGGAGAAAGTACCAAGCATATTGATTGGAAATTATACGGACGAAGCGATAAACTATTCATTAAACGTTACGAAGAAGAAACCAATCTGCGCTGCCAACTGGTTGTAGATGCCTCTTCATCTATGTACTATCCGGTTGATGCAAAAGCCGATGCCGAAAATCAAAACAACAAAATTAATTTCTCTATTAAATGTGCAGCAGCACTATCTGAATTATTACTACGCCAACGTGATGCTGTAGGCCTGAGTGTTTTTTCAGATAAATTAAATTTTCATGCACCGGCACGCTCAAGTACGGCGCAAAAAAAAATGGTATTTGCCGAGTTAGAAAATTTGCAACAGCAATACAATCCTAAAACAATATCCGAAACATTTGCAGGCAGTCTGTTAGATCAAATTGCTGAGATAACTCACAAGCGTTCGCTCATTATCATTTTCAGCGACATGTTTGATGATGCAGGTAAAGAAAATGCTTTATTCTCTGCCCTGCAACATTTAAAACATAAAAAACACGAAGTGCTTTTATTTCACGTGCACGATAAAAAAAGCGAACTTAATTTTGATTTTGAAAACCGCCCGCACCATTTTATTGACATGGAAAGCGGTGAAGAAATAAAATTAAACCCGCAACAAGCCAAAGAAAATTATTTAAAACATATGAGCAATTATATTGCCGGTTTAAAAACTAAATGCGGGCAATATAAAATAGATTTTATTGAAGCAGATATTGCCGAAGGTTTTGATAAAGTACTTTACGCTTATTTAGTTAAGAGAGCAGCAATACTTTAAAATATTCTATTGCTTTACTTCCTCTAACAAATCCGAATTAAACATATCTTCAGGAGAAATCATCGGCTCCTCATACGGAATATTTGTTCCATATCTTTTTTTCATAATAGCCTGCACCTGCTTAGATGATAAATCAAAATCTTTCAGCGGCCTTAGTTTACCAACTTCAATTTTATAATTACGGTTATATAGTTTCCAAACAAACTCACTGCAATACCATTCGTTATCTTTCCAGTCAAAATAAATATCATAATGTTTATTCAGCAAACTTATAGCCATAGCATGCATTTGCTCGTTGGTTGTATTAGTAAGCAAGACTTGGTTTTTTAATCGCTTAACCACACATTTTCCATCTTCGCTAAATTTCAAAAAATTGTTGAAGGTACTTTTTGTAACAGGTTCAACAGCATGGTAAACATATACCACTCCGTTCTCAACAAACACAATTCCCACATGGGTGTATTTCGATTTTGTAGCTAACTGAATGGCTTTACCCTGCCCTCCCTGGTTTGTAATAAAAACAATATCGCCTGTTTTTAATTTAGGCTCAATTTGTGCAAACGAAAAAACAGAGATAAGAAACGCAAAAAATATACATGTGATACGTTTCATGTAAAACTTATATCATCTTCACAATCAAATCAGGCAACAAGCCTAATACAATAGTAATAAGAGTTGTTACAGCCAACAACATAGCATGTGAGCTTTCAAAAGCAATGGGCTCTTCGGTATGTGGTTTTTTAAAATACATGGCAATAATTACTTTAAAGTAGTAGTAAACCCCCACACAAGACGTTAGTATAGCTAATATCAACAACCATTTATACGATGTTGCTATAAGTGCTGTAAACACAAAATACTTGGCAAAAAAACCTGCTGTTACCGGTATACCTGCTAATGATAGCATGGCAATTAACATACCTAAAGCAATCATTGGGTTACGTTTTGCCAACCCACTAAAGGCTTCAAAACTTTCATCGCCATTTTTACTTACATGATATAATACTGTAAAGCTGCTGATAGAACCTATTGAATAAGCCAAAGTGTAATATAAAATTGAGGGAACTGAAAACTTTGCATTAACTGCTAAAATAGCCATTAACATAAACGCTGCGTGACTAATGCTTGAATATGCCAGCATACGTTTTACGCTTGTTTGTGCCGCAGCCGTAATGTTTGATAAGATAAGTGATAAGGCAATAACAATAGCTAAAGCCATACCCCAAGTTTCAGAAACGCTGCCAAAGCCAATTAAGAACAAGCGCATAAACGCTGCAAAAGCCGCTGTTTTTACAATGGTGCTCATTAAAGCCGTAATTACCGTTGGTGAGCCTTGATATACGTCAGGTGCCCAAAAGTGAAATGGTGCAGCACTTACTTTAAAGCACATGGCTACTAACGTCATTATAACACCTGCATAAAAAAACATTGGCAGATTTCCTCCCGATATTTTAGAGCGCATTAGCATAATATCAAATGTTCCGGTTGCACCGTATATTAAAGCTATACCAAACAATAAAAACGCTGAAGCCAAAGAACCCATAATTAAATATTTAAAGCCGGCTTCATTAGACCTTACATCATTCTTTTTACTGGCAGCCAAAACGTATAACGGAATAGATAAAATTTCTATGCCTAAAAACAAGGTTGTCATATTACTGAAAGCAGTTAACATTAAACCACCTGTAACAGCAAATAAAACTAACGAGAAATGATCAGCTAAAGATGTTTCAGAATTAAAATAATCGTTGGCTAAAATAAACCAGAAGAACGCCGTGATAAGAATTACACCGCTAAAAGCAAGGGCCACGTTATCAAAACGAATCATGTTATTGAATTGCTCAATAGACATGTTGTTATTAAACTCCATAAAGTTAGCCACATAAGCAACTAAAATTCCAACCAGCACTATTGGATACAATGCGCGTTTGAATTTAAAAATCTCAGCCAGCATGGCTAAAATTCCCAATCCGCTAATAATAAAAAGTCCCTTCATAATTTATTTCAAATTCATTAATAATGCTTTTACCGCAGGCTCTGCTAAATCGTTTAACGGCTTAGGATATACCCCGAATGCAATAACGGCTATACACACAATAATTAAAACCGCTTTATCGGTATCGGCTAAAGAGCCAAAGGCCACTTCGTTCGATTTTTTCTCGCCCAACATAATAGCCTGATAACTGCGTAACATATATACAGCACCTAATATTATAGTTAATGCAGCAAAAGCTCCCATCCACCCATTAAACTGAAACACCCCGTTTATTAATAAAAACTCACCCACAAACCCATTAGTTAAAGGCAGTGCAACCGAACCTAATAAGATGATTAAAAACAACACACCAAACTGTCCGTTCATACTGCGGATACCACCCAGTTTAGTGATATCACGTGTGCCTGTGTGGCGCATTAAAATATCGGCAATTAAAAATAAGCCAACCACATTTATACCGTGGCTTAGCATTTGTATAACCGCTCCTTGCACCCCTTGTTGGTTAGCCGATAAAATACCGGCCGCAATTAAACCTACGTGTGCTATAGATGAGTATGCAATTAAACGTTTATAATCTTTTTGCACGATAGCAATACATGATGCGTAAATAATGCCCACAACAGCAAAGCCAATAGCTACACCACCCCATTTTTCTAAAGCTAAAGGCACAACTGGTAATAACCATTTAATTAAACCAAAGGTTCCCATTTTTAGCATAATCCCTGATAGTAACATGGTGCCTTGTGTTGGAGCTGTTACGTATGTATCAGGCTGCCATGTGTGTAAAGGAAAAATCGGCATTTTAATAGCGAAAGCTATAAAGATTGTCCAAAATACAAATGTTTGCTGTGCTTCGGTTAAGCTTCTTCCCGCCACATATAAATCATTTATAGCCCACGATTTTAGGCCTGTATCTAACCCCGTGTGGTTGTATAAAAATATTAAACCAATCAACATAAACAAAGAACCAAATAAGGTATATACAAAAAACTTAAAGGTAATTTTTGCACGGTTTTCTCCGCCCCATAGTAAACAGATAAAATAAATTGGAATAAGAGCCAACTCCCAAAACACATAAAATAAAAATCCATCGTTAGCAACAAATACGCCAACCAAAGCACTTTGCATTAATAAAATTAACGCGTAAAAAGTATTTGGTTTGTCGTACGTGGTTTTAAACGATGAAAGAATAATTAGCGGAACTAAAAACGTAGTTAGTAAAACCAATAACAGGCTAATGCCATCCATGCCAACTGCAAATTTAATCCCCAGCGATTCAACCCAGGTGCAGTTAAGGCTTAATGCCTCCATAGCCGGGTTCGATTTAAACCACATATAAGCCAGTAAGCTAATGCCAAATTCTACTACCGAAAAAGCAAAAGCCATTTTCTTAGCACCATCGCCTTTTACAAAAAATAAAATCAGCGACGCAATTAAAGGAAATAATATTAAAAATCCTGTTAGCATATTCTCTATTTAATTAAACTAAAAAATAGTATTGTAATTACTCCAACCACCATAGCCATAATATAAAAACCAATATGGCCTGTTTGCAATTTACGTAACCCATCGGCCGACCACTTTGTAACCTCACCAGTTCCGTTTACAATTCCATCAAATAATTGCTTGTCAAAAAACTTATAAAACGCTTCTGATACTAAATCCAAAGGTTTACGAATAACAGCGTCGTAAAACTCGTCTACATAAAACTTGTTGTAAATAACACGCTGAAACGGTTTCATATCGGCTTCTTTTTCAGCAGGCAACACTTTATATTTAATA
>DATFTU010000660.1:0-2289 GCA_035261565.1 Bacteroidia bacterium | reverse complement strand
CTGCAATGTTTAGGCTTTTGTTTTAGTTAATTTATTATTTTTAGTCAAGTAAACATACACATTATGAAAAAAATAATTACACTTTTAACTTTGGTTTTTTGTATAAGTGCAAAGGCGCAGGACTACCAAGATTTATTAACTTATAACACTATAGATGATTTTTTTAATAAAAAAGGTGTAAATCATGGAAAGGTTGAAAAATTTGTTTATCAATTTCACGGTGCAGAGCTTTTTACATGCGATAGTCTAGGCATAAAGATTAAATACAGTATTAAGGATCATAAAATATTTGCTTATGAATATGATTATAAGAAATGCTTAATTAACGCGGCAAGTTTTGGTGAAACTTTTTTTTGTGGAAACAAACAATATTTTGCAACCTGCCAAATAGGAACGGTAGATTATGATACAACCAGCTCGAGGTTTTGGTTTGCAACAGAAGGAAAGACGGGAAACAGTAAAGTAAATTATTACTACTATAGGGCTTCGGAACCCACAAAAAAGTTAACCCTTGAAGAATTACTAATGGATTGCCCTGAAGTGTACAAAAAATACACTGCGCCAAAAAAAGAGGGTGGCAGGCAGTATGGAAAAAGAGACTTAAGTAATTATTTTAATGAACAAATAGCATTTTTTAAAATGTATATTGATTGTAAAAGTAAAAAATGATGAAAAAAATTAGTATAGCATTAGTTTGTTTTTTTGTATTTAATATACAGTGTGCTAAGGCCCAGCACGAGCATATTACTTTAGTAGAAAGATCATATTCCTCTTTTAACCAGGGGTATTACACTTCTCCGGGTTCTACGTCATATAATTTTTATTTTAAAGTTGGTAAAAACGAAACAGAAATAAAATTGGATAAGAATGCTGATAATTTAAAAGGGTATATTAAAGTATGCCCTGATGCCCTAGCAAACTTAAATAAATATATTAAGTACAAAAATGTAAATTATAGAAGTAAAGTTGGGCTTGTATTAAGTGGGGTTGCATTATTACCTGGGGCTGCTCTTTTACTTAACGGGTTAACAAAACCAAATATACCACTGGCTGTTTTTGGGGGTACTTTTTTAGTAGGAGGTACTTTTGGGTTAATTTTTTGTAGCATCAGAAATAAAAAATCGGTTGGTAAAGCACAAGGAGCTTTATATAACTCAGTTAGTTTATACAATCAATATATAATAGATAATAAATTATCAAGCCAACTTGAAAATTAAATTTATACATGCTAAGTTGTTTTTATATTTGTGTTTACAAGTTAATTTTGTGCTTCCAATGTGTACCCAATTAAATAAATATTTACAAAACACTAACGAATATAGGTCTTTCGGGAGCGGAGTTATAATCCCGCCCTCACCGCCAATCGAGAAGTTCTTTTTTCTTCTCTTTTTTAGCCCCGACAAGTCGGGGCTTTTTTCTTTTATCCTTTAAAAGACTATTTGCCTCTTAATTATGCTTTTACCTAATTAGAAATTTTTGTTATTTTATCTCGTACTATTTTTTCAAAAGAACGATTGGTTATTTTACTTTCTAACCAGCTTATGTAATCAAAGTATTCTGTAAGCACCATGGCTTCTGCGGGGTCTTTAGTTACTTCTTCTAAAGCCTGTTTAATTTCTATAAACAATGTAATAATTTCTTTTTTTATGTGTGGGTTTACATGCAGTAACTTGCCTATAAATTGTAGCAAAATTTTTTCGAGTTTATGTAAGCGTTTACGCTTATATAAAAAATTGTAGGTTCGCCTGATAAGATAAGGCAGTAATTCAAAATTTTTTAATTCGTAATGTAAAATAAGGTTTGTAAGGCGTGCCGTTACTTGTATATCTTCACGCACATGTAAGGTGGTTTCGTTTAACAATTTGTTTATCCACTTTAAAGCCTGTTCATATTCACGGCAACCAAAATAAATATAGAACATATCATGATAGAGCGAAACTTTATTGGATGCAAAAATTTTATCTTCAAATAATTTTAATTCTTCGGCTGCTTTATTAGCATAAATAAGCCCTTCGCGAAACCTACCGGCTGTATGGTACAAGGCCATCATATTATCGTAAGCTACAAATATTTTATGTTGCCTTGATGGATATGCAATAAGAAATTGCTGTAACTTATCAAAGGCCTGCTTTGATTCTTTTATTTTACATAATACACTTCCATAAAATATAACACTGTTAAGGGTTACAATATAGGTATCGGGGTCTTCTTTAATTTTTTCAGGGCTCGATTTTATAAGGCTTAGGCGTTGCTGTGTATAATGGTAACTTTTGTCAGATTGCCCCATAC
>DATFTU010000659.1:0-3454 GCA_035261565.1 Bacteroidia bacterium | reverse complement strand
GAACAAAGGCGTGCCATCTTTTTTAAAACTAAGTACATCAATAAATTTGCGTGCGCTTAGTTTATCGTTGCCATCCCAGCCCAACAAGGTGTAATAATCGCCGCAGGGTATAATAGTATAATATAACATGCCAAACCACTTGGTGTTATCGCCCACATAGGTTTCGGGGTTTTTTATGGTTTGTGATTTATCAGTAAGCTCATACAACTCGTACTTATTTGTTTTGAGGTGCAAGGCTTGTATAAAACCATAATAAAAATAGGTACCATCTTGTTTGGGGACATCCCACATAACGAAACGGAATTTTTTATCGGGTGATGTAAGGCGTTTTATTTCGGTAAGCGAATCGAAGGGATATGTAAACGAAAGTGTATTCAACAAAACCTCCTCCAGTAAATGATAAAATTTGGCGTTGTTTTTAAATTTGGCACTATCTGTTTTAGCATAAAAAATACCTTTTTGCATGGGCTTTAAACTATCCTCGTACTTTTTAAAGTAAGCAAGGTCTTTATCGCTCAGGCTTTGTGCCTGTACAATACAAGTAGCAAGTAATAAATAGCAAGTTATAAATACGGCTCTCGTCATTATAAAACTATAACGCTAAATATAGCAATTTAGTCTAAGGGGTTGAAACACTTACAGGCAAAACTTTGCCGTTAAAGTATGTGTGCCCCGTTAAGGCAAAATTGCCAATATAATCGGCCATTTGTTTTGGGTTTAACGGCGCCTGGTACCCGGGGAAAGCCTGCTTAAGCATTTCGGTATTTACGGCACCCAAACACAGGCAATTAGCGTGTATGTTTTTTTCTTTCAGCTCTTCGGCCAGGCACTCGGTTAAAATGCTTAATGCCCCTTTTGATGAACTGTAAGCGCTTAAGCCTGCAAACTTGGCGCTGCCCATAACCCCGCCCATGCTGCTTATGTTTACTATATGCGCTGTTTTGGTAAGGCCCATTGCATCCAGTAACTGCTGGGTAAAAAAGAAAGGTGCCTGCACGTTTATGCGGTATGTACTTTCAAAATCGCTTACCGATATTTCACTAAAAGGTTTGCTAACCAGCGTGGCGGCGTTATTTATAAGTATGTTAACCTCTTTAGTACTATCTTTTACTCGCTTGGCTGCTTTAAAAACAGCATCCATATCCATAAAGTCGGCAGATACCAACTGCAACTTAGCATGGCTTATTTTTATTTTATCGGGGTTTGAGCTTAGGGCAATAACGTGGGCGTTATTTTCCAAAAAAAAGTTAATTAGCTCTTTTCCTATCCCTCGTGATGCTCCGGTTATAACAACTGTCATGTTTTTGCGTTATCTTTACAATCGCTTACAAAGATGATGAATAAAATAACATTATTAAAAATTGCTTTGCTGTGCTCGGTTGTTTCGTTTGCTCAAAATATTGATACTACCAAATACCAAAAAGTTAGTCCCGGAGATACCATTAAAAATTACTACGACCAAAACAATAACAACACAACAGGTAACGATAGCATACAAAATTATTACCCGCCCAGCCAAAATAACCCAAGGCAACCAAACGGCGGCCGCCCCGGTGGTGGAAATGCAAGAAATAACCCGGTACGCAAACCCATACCACCCGAGTCGCCCTTAATGCAAAAATTATATTTTGGCTGTAATTTAGGCTTGCAGTTTTACTCATTAGCGGGTGGGTACAATATTTTTTATTACGATTTATCGCCCAACGTGGGATATAAGGTTACCGATAAATTTTCGGCCGGTGTGCAAATTTTGTATAACAACACTATTGAGTTTGCCGGCGGAAGCTCGGTATCATACAACATTATAGGCGGCGGCATATTTGCCCGTTTTTTAATTTTAAAGTGGTTGTTTTTGCAGGCCGAATACGATATACTTACTACACCGCCCAGTACCATATTTGGGCAAAAACGCAGCATAAGCGATGAAAAATTAGGCGGCGTTGGTTTTAAACGCCCCGTTAGCAATAAGCTTAGTTATTATATAACCATACTATACGATTTTGCCCCCGAGCTTAATTCGCCTTACTACGATAGCCCTATTATTTACCGTATTGGCTTATCGTATAATTGGTAGAAATTGTACCTGTATTGTCATTTCGACTGACAGGGAGAAATCTAAACAAGAGGGATTTTGGAATTTTCACAGGAAAGATTTCTCGGTCGTCGTCCTCTCCTTCAAAATGAAAATGCGTAATTATAAAAACCTGCTCATCTCCTGCTGCATTTTTTCAGCTTCGTTAGCGGCAGCTTGTGCAAAATCTTCTTTAGCAGATGCGTAAATAATTTGGCGCGATGAGTTAATGAGCAAACCAATATCAGTAGTTAAACCATACTTGCAAACATCAGCCAAACTACCACCCTGTGCACCCACACCGGGTATTAACAGAAAATGATTGGGTACTATTTTGCGTACATCCTCTAACCACTGGGCTTTGGTGGCGCCAATTACATACATCATATTTTCATCATTGCCCCATTGTTTGGATGTTTTTAAAACATCTTCATACAAATGAATTTCTTTTTGGGTTTCTAAATGCACAATGCGCTGCGTTTGAAAATTAAACGCGCCCTCGTTACTGGTTAGCGCCAACAATATAACCCATTTGTTTGGGTAAGTTAAAAAAGGTTTTACCGAATCGCTGCCCATATATGGGGCAACCGTTAAAGCATCGGCTTGCATTTCTTTAAAAAAAGCGCGGGCATACATGCCCGATGTGTTGCCAATATCGCCACGCTTGGCATCCACAATTATAAAATGGTTGGGGTAATTTGTTTTTATATACTCAACCGTTTTTATCAGGCTTTGATACCCCTTTACACCATGCGCTTCGTAAAAAGCGGCATTGGGTTTAAACGATACGCAATACTTATGTGTAGCATCAATAATGGCTTTGTTGAAAGAAAAAATGGCATCCTCATTTTGCAACAAATGCTTGGGCAGTTTTTCCGTATCGGGGTCTAAGCCCACACACAGAAAACTTTTTTTATTTTTTATTTGGGCAATTAATTCTTGGCGGGTCATATAGTTTTTGGTAGATGCTTTTTAAGAATGCTTTAGCGCACGCTTATTTCATGCCGGGCATTTTAGGCATGTTTTTCATCATCTTCATCATGGCACCTTTATCCTGCATCATGCGCATCATTTTGCGGGTTTCTTCAAACTGTTTCATTAGTTTGTTTATTTCTTGTATAGATTGCCCGCTGCCTTTTGCAATACGTGCACGTCGGCTTCCGTTAATCAATTCAGGTTTCTCACGCTCAGCCGGAGTCATAGATTGTATAATGGCTTCAATGTGTTTAAAGGCATCATCTTTAATATCTACATCTTTCATGGCTTTGCCCACACCGGGTATCATGCCCACTAAATCTTTTATGTTACCCATTTTTTTAATTTGATTTAGCTGACTTAAAAAGTCGTTAAAGTCAAATTTATTTTGCGCAATTTTTTTAGATA
>DATFTU010000658.1:0-5535 GCA_035261565.1 Bacteroidia bacterium | reverse complement strand
CAATAGCTTTATAATGCTCATAAATACCCTGTTGAGATGGTTTGTTGTAGTAAGGTGATACTGAAAGTATAGCTACAAAAGCAGCTAAATCGGTATGTTTTATAGTATCTATAACTTCTTGTGTGTTATTACCGCCAATGCCCAAAACCAAAGGTATACGTTTTTTAGTTTCTTTTATTACGTGATTAACTACTTGTTGTTTTTCTTCTTTACTTAGTGTGGCTGTTTCGCCTGTGGTGCCAAGTACAACCAAATACTCAACTTTACCTTTAATAAGGTGGTTAACTAATTTGCTTAAGCCGGCAAAATCAATAGCGCCAGTTTTTGTAAAAGGTGTAACAATGGCAACACCTGTTCCTTTTAATTGTGTGTAAATAGACATGCCACAAAGTTATAAGTTATAAGCGATAAGTTAAAAATTATGTATAACAGATTTAGCCTTTAATAGACAACTAAACTCTTTACATAATCGTTTACGGGAGCCTTTTTAATTTTTTTGTAGGTATCAAGCTGAATTAATTTGCCATCTTTTATAATACCCAGGTAATCAGCGCTGCTTAAAACTTCATCTAAACGGTGGGTTACTATAATGCAAGACGCCTTGTGCTGCTTTATTTTTTTTTTGATATAAGTAAATATTTTTTCTTTTAAGATTACATCCAAATTACTAAAGGGTTCATCCAGTAACAATAACTTCGGAAAAAGGCATATAGCCTTTGCCAAAGCAACCCGTTGCCGTTGCCCATCAGATAAAGTACTTACTTTTTTATCTCTTAAAGCAATCATTTCAATAAGACGAAGTAACTCATTCACTTTCTTCTTCTTATAATCATCATGGTAACCAATTAAAATATCGGCAATATTTTCATAAACTGTATGATGCTCTAATAAAGCATAACCGGTGCTTACCAGTTTCATATCTATATGTCCTGGTATTAAGTTGTATGCCGGGCCTAAAACACGTTCATTATTAAAAGTAATTTCTCCGCTTTGTAAATCTTCAAGTCCGTAAATACACTTTAGGAGTGTGGTTTTACCACTACCACTTTTACCTACCAACACCAATGTTTGGGCAGTATTTAATTGAAAAGAAATATTTTTTAGCCCCTTAAAAAGAGTTTCGTTCGGATAGTTAAACTGTATTTTATCTACCTGTAAAATAGTTTAACGGATAAGTTGAAGAAAACCTTTTAAATTATATGATTTACCGTTTAGGTCGGTTGCTTTTACCACATAAAAATAAGTCCCCGCAGCACAATCTTCGCCCGATGTAGTATACCCATCCCAATATTGCAAATTAATATCCATATCAATTATTTTAGCTCCCCATCGGTCGTAAATAGTACAATCTAATGTTTTTAAACCATGGGCATTGGGCGCAAATACATCATTAATACCATCGCCATTAGGTGTAAAAACATTAGGCATAGTTAAACCTGATGTATCGGAAATAATAAGAGGAGAACTCACAGTATCATTACAACCATGACTACCGTAAGCAATTAAAGTTACCGTATATACATTAGCAGTTGCAAATGTATGCGTTGGATTTGTTTGTATAGATGTTAAATTATCGCTAAAATTCCAAACATAGCCATTAGGTGCATTTGTAGAAGTATTTGTAAAACTTATAGTTTGCGGCACTCCTAAAGTTATACCAGAGGTTGTATACATTGCTGTTGCACTTTGTATAACAGTAATTATTTTTTTGGAAGAGTCTAATCCTCCTGGATTACGAGTAACATACAAAGTGACCGTATATGTACCCGGTTTTGAAAAATTAACTGTAACGTTTTGGGCACTATCATTAGGAGACAGAGTTACACCGATAGCAGAATCAATAACCCATTGGTATTTTGTTATAGTACCAATGGCAGTACCTTTAAATTTAACATCGGCACCTGTACAAACGGTATCTTTACTGGTAGTGATAGTTACATTAGCCGCCTGTAAAATCTGAAAAAAACAGATTAAAAAAACAATGCTAAAAATCTTTTTAATTACCATACACAAATTATGCAGCTAATTTACTTTAAATTATTCAGAAAGTAAAGCGTATTTATATTGTCCGGAAAATCGAAAATAGCTGGAGCCTGCGATTTTCCTATGGAAACAGTTTTTATTGACAGCTCAGTGTTAGAAACTACGCATTGCAATTCCTCTTCCATGACTTTTAATTTTTCAGATATATCCTCTATACTTTCATACTCTTCATAAAATAAAACGGCTATGGGCGAATGTAAAGAACTGCTTTCTCTTACAATAAGAAAATTGTTATCTAAAAATTTCTCTTGGTTTAAAAGGTAAATAGCTCTGTTATATTCATGATTATTAGCGTACTTTTTATTTTGAATAACATCGGCAAATGAAAAAATGCTTTCGTAAAATACGTTAAAATTATACCCTTTTGGTACATACAGTTTAGATACGTTACGGCAACCCAAGCCATAATAATCAAAAATATCATTACCTAACAAGTTCAATTCTTCAGTTGTTTCATTGCCTGTTAGCACGGCAACAGAAGTTCTGTTTTTACGAATAATGTGCGGGTATTTGCCAAAGTATTTCTCGAAATACAGGGCACTATTATTACTGCCGGTAGCAATTACAGCATCAAAACTCACTAATTTACCTTCCGTAAAAAGTATGAAATCTTTTAGCGATGATTCTATTTCTATTAAAAACTCAGCAAAAAAAGTAATTAGTATTTTATCGTCGCTGGATGGTTTTATTAAAATTTTATTACCTGATAACAACACGCACATAAAATCGTGAAAGCCTACAGCCGGTATATTGCCTGCCATAATTACGGCAACTGTTTTAGGCATTTTAGGCTCTTTAATTTCAGTTACAAATTCTTTTAGCTTATTAGGCTCCAGTAATAAAGTAATGCCGTGCAAGGCCTTTTTAACAAATTCAGAAGTAAACCAGCCATTGTATGAGTAAGCTTCTTTAATTAATTCATCTAATTGCCCGTACTTAGTTTTATATACATTGTTTTTTCTTCCATCTAAAAAATCTGACAAAAAATCCCTTAGTCTTAAAAATGCCTGAACCCTTTTTTCCATTTTTTACGTAAATCAATAATTAAGCAAATGATGTGTATATTTGCACCGATTTTAATTCAGCAAAACTAACTAAAATGTCTATTAAAATAACTGACGAGTGTATTAATTGCGGGGCTTGCGAACCCGAATGTCCTAATAATGCCATTTATGAAGGCGGAGCCGAGTGGCGTTTTGCCGATGGAAGCACAGTTACAGGTATGTTTAAGGGACTTAGCACCGGCATTGAAGCAGATGCAAGCGCCCCTCAAACGCCTAATAGCATGGATGTTTATTATATAGTTGCTGATAAATGTACCGAATGTAAAGGTTTTCATGATGAACCACAATGTGCCGCTGTTTGCCCCGTTGACTGTTGTGTACCCGATGAAGCCCATGTAGAAAGCGAAGAATTATTATTGGCTAAAAAAGAAGCCATGCATTTATAAAGCAACCTTTCTGCTGTTTTAAAAACTTATTTCTTGTTTTAGTACCGAAAACGGGTTAATCTTATTTAGGTTAAGTACAAACCGTATTTGCTGAAAAATACCGTTTTTAGTTCCAATAAGGGTATTAAGATCTTGTATATTTTTGCTGATACCCAATGGTACAAAAATTTCAAAAATATCTCGATATAAAACAATATCAATCCCCGCATCGTAAAAAATATTTTTGTACGAGGAGCCCACTCCATCGGGGGCACATGCACCAAAATCTGCATATACTAATAATGGTAATTTAAATAATTTAGGGCTTTTTATATTAAGTGTGGTTAACCAGTTATTTGTTTGCCCCAAATAGGTATAAACCTTAAAGGCTCCATCGTTTTCTATAAACTGAGCAGCAGCAAGCCCTTGTTGCTCTGCCCTGCCAAAATACAGGTTATCATACATGTAATCATTATCTCCCCGGGTACCACTTAACTTAAAATAATAGCCAATGGAGGTATTTTGGTTTTGCAGAACCATTTTGCCGACAAAAGCACGTATTTCAAAATACTTGGTTTTATTAATAAATATTTTTTGAAGTAGTGTAACAGAAATTTTTTGCATATCGGCATTAGCCTGCCCGTTTACTTTTATTAGTGTAGGATACAAAGCATTACTATTGGCAAATTGATATAAAATATCATTTACACCATAGTTTATAGTGTGTTGGTTATTATCTGCCCCCAGTACATCTTTCACTATTTCAACATACCTATACGTAACCCTGTGTTGGAAAGGAGATGCAGCATATTTCTTTTTAAAATCAAGGTTTATATAAGGAGCAAATTTGTTATAGTTGTTGGTAAACACATTCTGCTCATAAGCAAAGCGCTGCACTTTTATACCAATATTTATGGTACTAAATATATTTTTGGGATGTAGGTTAGATTTTATATTAGCCATGCCCGCCAAATTTTTATTGCCAAAGGCATACATGGGCGCCATTTCGGTTTCAACTTTTTTTTCGAATAAAGAATGGTTGTAATAAGCCAAGCCAAGCATATACCCATTGTACAAATTGTACCCCATAATTGGCGTATAAAACAATTGTGTTTTGTAAGGATTATCTATGGCAGTAATAAATTCAGGTTTTATTGGCTCTCTTTTTTTTAGCAAGCCCCTTGTTTTTATTGTGTTATTTTTTCTATTAATGTCGGGCATTGTTTCGTTATAATCTATCCTAAAAGAAGTAACATCGGATGGCGGAAATACTAATGTTTTAGTTCCCTCAAAACCATCATACCAAACCATACCCACTAACTCTTTTTGGTTTAAACCATATAAAGAAACCGGTCCGGCAACATTGCCTACATTTTTTACATTAATTGAATACGAACCATCTGCCTCTTTTTTTACAGACGTAACTTTATAATCCAGTTTTTTAGTGGTTGAAATTAAATCATCAAAAAACCAGCTTAAGTTTTTTTCGCTAAAATACTCCAGGGTTTTACGCAAATCGGCAGGCCTTGGATGTTTAAACTTACATTGGTTAAAATAAAACTGCATGGCTATATCAAAATCGTTTTCGCCCATATAATTCATCAGGTAATTAAATAATATGGCTGTTTTGCTATATACTATGGCGCCGTAATTCTCTTCAGTAAACATGTTTGCAGGCAAAGCACAAGGTTGGTCTTCGCCTTGTTTAGCCAAATTAGCGTACTCCCAGTAATAAGAATAGGCATGTTTATATTTGTTCATGTGCATTACTGTAAAAGTGCTGTCGCGCCCAAATATGGTTGCTAAAGTTGCATTGGGGTATTTTGTTTGCACGTAGCGCAATTCATTAAAGGCATTAATACCTTCATCCATCCAGGCATTTTTACGTTCGTTACTACCCAACATACCATAAAACCAGTTATGTCCAACTTCATGAGTAATTAATACATCTAATTCAAAATCAGTGGTTGTTTCACCTATAATGGTAATATTTGGATACTCCATACCATCACCGGCCTCAATATCCCCCTGAACAGCACTCACATTATTATAGGCATAATCTC
>DATFTU010000657.1:0-2956 GCA_035261565.1 Bacteroidia bacterium | reverse complement strand
CTTTAGAAATGGTTTACCCATTTGAAAATGCTGCTTATAATACACCTGTGGGCGAAATCAGCAAAATTGTTCGTACTCGCTTTGGTTATCATATTTTAAAGGTTTACGATAAAAGGCCAAATACAGGTGAGATTTTAACTGCTCATATTATGGTTAAACTAAATAAAGATATGAAGCATGATGACTCATTAAAAGCCAAGCAAAAAATTGATGATGTATACGCTAAATTAAAGGCTGGTGATAAATTTGAGGATTTAGCAAAAAATTATTCAGAAGATAAACAAACAGCGGCTAATGGTGGCGAGCTAAATTGGTTTTACGAGAGAAAATTTCCAATTGAAGAGTTTGCAAAGCAAGCTTTTGCATTGCAAAAAAACGGAGATTTTTCGAAACCATTTACTACCCGCTTTGGCTGGCATATAGTAATACGTAAAGATAAACGTACTATTCCAACCTTTGAGGCTATGAAAACTGAGTTAAAAAACAAGGTTGCAAAAGACTCTCGTTCATACCAAAGCAAAGAGTCGTTTATAGCTAAATTAAAAAAGGAGTATAACTTTAAAGAACAACCAAAAGAAAAAGAGGCCTTAGCCAAAACACTTGATTCTACGTATTTTCAAGGCACCTGGAAAGCAGAAAAAGCAGCTAAACTAAATAAGGAAATGTTTAGCATTGCCGATAAAAAATACACTCAGCAAGATTTTGCTAAATTTTTAGAATCACACCAAACACGTCGTGCTAAAAGCGATGTAAATATGGCTATAAATGCGCAATACAAAGCCTTTGTGGATGAAAGTTTAATTGCCTACGAAGAAACTCAATTAGATAAAAAATACCCCGACTATCATAATTTAATGCAAGAATACCGTGATGGTATTTTATTATTTGATTTAACCGACAAAAAAGTTTGGAGTAAAGCTGTTAAAGACAGTGCAGGCTTAGAGAAGTTTTACGAGGCCAATAAAAATAATTACCTATGGGATGAACGCGCTGATGTTACAACCTATAAATGCGCTAATGATGCTATTGCAAAAGAGGTTAACAAAATGCTAAAAGCTAAAAAAACCGAAAAAGAAATTACTGAAAAGTTAAACAAAAAATCGGCTTTAGATGTAAGCGTTGAAAATGTTACTTATTTGAAAGGCGAAAATAAAGATGTTGATGCTAACTGGAAAGAAGGTATTGCACCGGAAATTAAACAGGCTGATGGTAAAATAAACATTTTGGTAATAAACAAACTTATGCCAAAAACACCTAAAAAATTGGCAGAGTGCCGTGGCATGGTTACATCTGACTATCAAAATTACTTAGAAAAAGAATGGATTGCTAACCTGCGCAATAACCATAAAATAGACGTTAATAAAGATGTACTGGCTACTATAAAATAACAGTATAAAAATATATAAACAAAAAGCCCACCAAGTGGTGGGCTTTTTGTTTAAAACACTTTAGTATAATAGTGCTGTTTGTTAACCTATCGGGTGCTATTGCTTAAAGTAAATTAGTAATTTTACGTACCAATTTTTTACCTTATGAATTCAAAAAAAATAATAACACTTTTTGCTGTATTTTATTTTAGTATTTCTTTCGCTCAAAAGCCTGCCGAAGTAACCGTAAAATTACGCGACGGAAGTAATGTAACAGGCACCACATCTTTAGCCGATATAAATTTAGTTACTGATTTTGGTAAACTAATCATTCCGGTAAAAAGTGTAAACTCTATACAGGTTGGTATTCCTTTAGATAAAACAATAGCCGATAAAGCCTTGTCTTTTTTAAAGCAATTAAACAATAATAGTGATGATATAAAAAAAGGAGCTTATGATGAGTTGGTAAAACTCGGCATTAAAGCCATTCCGGCAATTATAAATTTTACTAACGATCCTAAAAATCAAACTGAATATACAGGAGATTATACACCTGATAATGCCTTAGCTGAAATTAAAGCGGCAAACTTTGTGGATGACGCTACATCTGATAAAGACATTTTATCTATCGATAACCAATATACCATGGGTGGCACGTATGAGTTTAACAAACTGGATGTAAAAACAGAATACGGAAATTTATCTATTCCAAAAGAAAAAATTAAAACTATTGACATTACCTATATTAATGAAAGTGGGTCGAATGAATTTTCATTTAAACTAATTGCATCAAAAAACATTAGCGGTAATAATAATGGAGGTTGGCTTAAAACAGGTATTATGCTTAAAAGTGGGCAAAAATTCTCAGTTATTGCGACAGGCGAAATAACCCTGGCAAGCCTTTCTAACCAAAAATACCATCCAAACGGAAGTGCTACTGAATCTACAAGCGATTATACAAACGATGCCACCACTTATCCTACTTATGGTAATGTAGTATATAAAATTGGCGAACAAAATACAACTGCCTTGCGTGCTGGCGCTAAATATAATGGCACAAGCACAAATGCGGGCATGCTGTATTTATCTATTTACGAAACTGTTTTTAATGCTGCCAACACAGGATCATATAGCGTTAAAGTAATTTTAAAATAAACGAGTGGCTGATATTATAAACCTTTTACCCGAAAACATTGCTAACCAAATTGCAGCCGGCGAGGTGGTACAACGCCCCTCATCGGTTGTAAAAGAATTACTTGAAAATGCTGTTGATGCGGGCGCCACACAAATTTCTTTATTGGTAAAAGAAGGCGGTAAAACGCTTATACAAGTTATAGATAATGGAAAGGGCATGAGCGAAACCGATGCACGTATGTGTTTTGAGCGCCACGCAACCTCAAAAATAAAAACGGCCGACGATTTATTTGCTATAAATACTAAAGGTTTTCGGGGTGAGGCCTTAGCTGCCATATCATCAGTGGCACAAGTAGAGCTTAAAACCAAAACCGCAGAAGTGATAGCAGGCACTTCGGTTATTATTGAAGGCGGAAATTTTATTAGTCAGGAGCCCTGCCAATGCGCTAATGGTA
>DATFTU010000656.1:0-4484 GCA_035261565.1 Bacteroidia bacterium | reverse complement strand
TAAGGTGGTTGTATAATTCTCGCTGGTGCCTCCAATAAAGCCCTGGGTTAAAATAACTTTATGCTGCTTAAGCAAGGGCAACAAATCTTTTTCGGCCAGGTGTTGGGTTAATTCAAAATCAACTTTTCCTTCACGGTATGTATTATCAGTTTGTATAATACCACGTGCATCCAACCACAAACAATCGCTTCCGTTTTCTTTAAAATAAGCTGACACTATTCTGCTCGAAAAAATTTCGCCCATGCCCACAATTTGGTCGTAATGATAATTATAGGTTGAACTTGGTTCATCTTCAATAGCCCAAAGCAATTCTACAAAATCGTTTTCTAACTGCGCATATATGGCACTTGATTTATCTTTAAAAAGAGCAGATACGATATTAAAATGAAAGTCTTTTAGTTCATCAAAAATTTGTTGCAGGTTTATTTTATCAAAAAAATAAGCATGCACTAAGCGCTCTAAATTATTGGTGGTTTTGCGCATGGCAGATACCACAATAAGTAAATTATTGTTGGAGAATTGCTTTACTATGGAGGCTGCATTTTTTACCGCATCGGCATCTTTAACCGATGCGCCACCAAACTTAAATACTTTTAACATGGCTGTAAATATACGGTACTTTAAAGATTAAGCGAGATGCAACAACAAAAATTACTTGTGTGCCGAATTAAACTTTTGCACACAAATAAGTTGGTCGTAATAGGTGCCTTGTTGTTTGTGATACACGTATATGGTATAATCGTTTTCGGTTTCCCAATGGTCGCCTTCTATTTGGTCGGTTTTGGCTGCAACTTGCCCGTCAGGTAAAAAAACATACATGTAATCATAATACCCTTGTTTAAGATATAACTCGCACTCATAAGTTTTTTTAAAATAATTAAAAGTCATACGGTTGACTTTGGTAAAATGGTTATCAACCAAATTACCTAACACATAAAAATCGCCATCCACCTGCGGGAAATCAAAAGGAAACGTAAATTTTACATACGCATATTCGGCCGATATATCAATTAAAGAACTATCGCGTTCCTCAACCGTAATTAAAAACCGCCCGTTAATATCCTGTGTTTGGTAATAGCGTTTAAATGTTTTTACCTCATCGTGTAACAAGGTTACATGCCAGTTATTGGCCGAATCGCGATACATTTTATCTGTATTGGCCGTAACAAACTTAAAATTTTTAAACACAGCAGGGCGGTATTCGTTTCCACCATCAAAGGTATTGCTGCCATCATCGTAATCATAGCTCAACTCATTAGGTTTAAGATATAATGGTTGCAGATTATAGATTGCATTATCCCACCGGTTGTTTTGTTGTATAATAACTTTTAAATCGGCTAACTGGGGAATGCTGTACCCCGGATTTAAAATGCTAAAATCAACTTCCTGTTTATTCATATAATCATCAGCCCCTGCTGCCTGGTGTATATTTGCCTGAATAGCCACTTTGCTTGAATATACCATTAACCGGCGCGTTAGTACCGGTTTATCTTTTGCGCCACTGCCTACATACACTTTTAAAAGATAATTACCTGTTTTACTAATGCGCATATTATTGTTTGGAAACGACCAAGTGTAATGCGTATATTTTTGTGTGGTTCCTCCTGAAAAAGTATAGGTTTGAATGGGCTCTTCAAAATAATTGGCAAGATATTCCTGCTGCATTAAGTCGGATGGTTTCCAGGTTGCATCGCAATGTACCAGGGTGTAATAATATGTTTTGCTATCGGCATCTAAATCATCAAACGTTAGTGTTACCTGTTGCCCGCCATCCATATCAATAAGAGGAGAGGATAACACAAACGAACTTTCGTAAAATAAAACACTTTTTATGTTGGGCACATACACCCAATCCTCATACCGCAATTGGTTTGTAACCACATATTCTTCCGTAGAATCTGCCTTCAAATTTTTCACATCATTTTGCGAAAAAACTGAAAAGCTGTTCAATAAAAAAAAGAAAATTATACAGTTATTTACTACTTGCTTCATTAATTTTTTATTACCCTGCCACTGCCTTTGCCAACTTTGTTAATAGTAGTAGCACTACCCGTGTAGTATAAATTACCTGTATAATCCAATTCAGCATCTAATTGGTTAGATACATTTACACGTGCCTCTCCTGTAGAGTTATAAACTATATAAGAATAAAATGTTTGCAAATTCTGCGCATTTATAAAACACTCTCCGCTTGCATTTACCAGGTGATACTGACAAGAGCCATTTAAATAAATATCGCCCACACCGTATAAACGGCCCAAAGCCTTAAATACATTTAAATTTAAATGTATATCGCCCGAATTGTTTACGTTATATTTTACAGAATCTTGCATGATAGTACTTGTATATATATTACCAACGCCATCTTGTACAAAATAGTATATATGTGGCGCAGTTACATAAACGGTTACATCGTTATTACTCCTTACAAAATTGCATTTGTTAAGGTTTTTAATTTGCAATACCCCTCCGCTTACCTCGGTAAAAATATTTGAGAGCAGGTTTTTACCCGTTTCTACCCTTGCAGTGCAGGTTTTTGCCGTAGTATCCTGTACATAATACACTTCTATTTTATCGAAGGTTTGCAGTGCATTAAAGGGCGTAGTTATAACACGTGTTTCACTTACAGCAGAACCACGTGATTTAATACAATCGCAATCGTTTTGCTTTTTACAGGAAATAAAAAGGGAGAAATAAAAAAATAAGGCCGCCCATATACTAAAGCGGCCAAACATTATTTTGTATCTAATAATTCTACTACAAAAATTAGTGTGCTGTTTGGCGGAATAACCCCGCCCGCACCTTGTGCGCCATACCCAATATTAGGTGGTATCATTAAGTAAGCTTTACCACCCACTTTCATAAGCTGCAAGCCTTCTGTCCAGCCCGGTATTACCTGGTTTAAGCCAAAAGTAATAGATTGGCCTCTGTCGTACGAGCTATCAAACTTTTTACCATCCATAAGATACCCTGCATAATTAACAGTTACCTTACTTGTTGGGCCTGCCGGGGCAGCACCTGTTCCTTCTCTTTCAATAAAATATTTAAGGCCCGATGCTGTTTGCGTACCACCGCTTACCTTGGCAACCATTTTATCAAAATCTTCTTTTTCTTTTTTCACTTTTTCTTCTGCTTTTTTAGCTATGTTGTTTTTTTCGTTTTCAAATACCTTAGCAGCGTCAAACGCTTCGGCTTTTTTTCCTTTACGCAAAACAGTAACTGTTTTTAAGGTATCGTTTTGTTTAATGCTATCTACAACATCTTGTCCTTTTACAACGTGGCCAAATACAGTGTGCTTACCATCTAACCAGTCGGTTTTAACATGTGTAATAAAAAACTGGCTACCGTTTGTATTACCCGCATTGCTATAAGGCACTTTAGATTGAGGGTCGCTATTAGCCATAGATAATATACCCGGGCCGGTATGTTTAAGAGAAGTATCTGTTTCATCCGGAAATTTGTACCCCGGGCCACCGGCGCCTGTACCTTGAGGGTCGCCACCCTGAATCATAAAGTTAGGGATAACACGGTGAAATTTTAACCCATCATAAAAAGGCACACCTTCAGCTTTTGCTGAGTTTTTAATTGTCCCTTCTGCCAAACCAACAAAGTTTGCGGTTGTCATGGGCACTTTTTCAAATTCTAATTGCAAATAAATATCGCCGCGGTTAGTGTTCATTTTAAGATATAAACCGTCTGGTTGTGTTTTTAAAAATTCCTGATCCATTTTTGAAAGTTTTTGTTTGTGCTTTTTTTGCGCCGATGCAACCAGCGAAGCAAATACTAAAGCAAAAGTTATTATTTTTTTCATCTGAAATAAACGCTGAGAATTGATTTTTATTTTTGAGCCGAAGCCGGGTTTATTTTAACCACTTCAATTTCGAATACCAAAGGCGAATATGGCGGAATTGGGCCTGAACCATTAGGACCATAAGCCAAAGATGAAGGAGTAACAATTAACGCTTTTGTACCTACTGACATGGTTAACAGGGCTTCATCCCATGCCGGTATTACTTGTTTCATACCAACCGGAAAACTAAATGCCTGTTCGTGCTTATCCGACGCATCAAACACTTGCCCGTTGGTTAACATACCTTTGTATTTTACCTCCGTGTTATCGCCCATTTTAATTTTTTCGCCTTTACCTTTTTGTTTTACAATAATGTATAAACCACTTGCAGTTGGTTTTTCGGTAATTTTATTATCAGCTAAATATTTTTTTAGCAAGCTGTCTTCGGCTGTTTTAGCTTTTTCCATAAAAGCCTCTTGTGCAGCTTTTTGTTTCTTTTCTATTTCTTCTACTTTTTGAGAAGAGTATACACTATCAATTCTTACGTGATAAACAATATACCCTGTAGAATCTAAAAATTTAGGAATTGGCTGATGGTAATATCTTTGAAACATGGAGTCTACGCGTAGCATAAACGATGCGCTATCGCCGGGGTGCATTTTTAAAATCATCTCAAACATATCACCCTGATATT
>DATFTU010000655.1:0-7910 GCA_035261565.1 Bacteroidia bacterium | reverse complement strand
TACTGCCTTTTTGCATAACCTCATCAAATGAATGATAACCTTCTTTATTTAAGGCTGCATTTTTTGCAAAATATTGCGGAGGAGGTAAAATGCCTGTGGTAAGTTCTTTTATAAATTCTTGTTTAGAGATGGTTGCTAAAGCATAATTTGTTTTCTTTTGGTTACCCAATGTATCAAAAGTTTCTTTGCTCATGTTTTTACCACAAGCCGAACCAGAACCGTGTGCAGGATAAACCAATACATCATCAGGCAAGGTCATTATTTTATTGCGTAACGAATCATATAACATACCCGCCAAATCTTCCTGTGTAAGGGTTGATTTAATGGCTAAATCGGGCCTGCCAACATCGCCAATAAACAACGTATCGCCTGTAAAAATACAGTGCGGTTTTTTATTTTCATCCAGCAATAAATAGGTTGCAGACTCTAATGTATGCCCCGGTGTGTGCAGCACTTTTATAGTAAGTTTTCCAACTTTAAATTCTTCATTATCTTTTGCGATATAGCTTTTGTAGGCTGTTTGCGCTTGTGGCCCGTAAACAATTTGTGCGTTTGTTTTGTTGGCTAAATCAACATGGCCCGAAACAAAATCGGCATGAAAATGCGTTTCAAAAATATATTTTAAGTGCGCCTTATTTTGAGTAAGTAAATTCAGGTAAGGTTGTGTTTCGCGTAATGGGTCTATAATGGCAGCTTCGCCATCACTAACAACAAAATAAGCTCCTTGCGCTAAACATTGCGTATATAATTGCTGTACTAACATTGGGTTGATTTTAGTAATACAAAGGTACGACTAAAACGAAGGATTTTGAATGATAAAAATCAGTTTTTTATAGCGCCAAAATGGTAATCTAACCCCTTGTTATTGAATGACTTTTATCAAAAAATAATTTTTCTTGCCTTTTTGCACTAAAATATACTTGTCGTTAATTAGTACGTTTTTATCAATAAGGGTTTCTACAGCCTGTACTTTTTCTTTGTTTAGTGATACACCACCCGCCTGCAGCATTTTTCTGGCTTCGCCTTTGCTGGTAAAAATACTTGTGTTAACCGACAACACATCAATTAACTGAATGCCACCTTCAACTAAATGTTTGTCAATTTCAAATTGAGGCACACCTTCAAAAATTTCAAGAAACATTTTTTCGCTTAATTTTTGTAAGTCCGACACATTGCCCTTAAATAAAATATCCGATGCTTCAACAGCCGCTAAATAATCTAATTCAGAGTGCACACGTACTGTAACATCTTTAGCCAAAGCTTTTTGCAAAATACGTTCGTGCGGAGCTTTATCGTGTGCAGTTTCTAACTCTTCTATAACTTGTTTATCAAGCAATGTAAAAAAGCGAATATAATTTTTAGCATCAGCATCGCTTACGTTTAACCAAAACTGATAAAATTTGTAGGGCGATGTTTTACTTGCATCAAGCCAAATATTGCCTGTTTCTGTTTTACCAAATTTACCACCATCTGCTTTAGTAATTAATTTAGTAGTTAGGGCAAATGCTTGTCCGCTTGCTTTACGTCTAATAAACTCGGTACCTGTAGTTATATTGCCCCATTGGTCAGAGCCACCCATTTGCAACAAACAATTTTTTTCTTTGTATAAATGGTAAAAATCAAAACCTTGTATAAGCTGATAACTAAACTCTGTAAACGACATGCCACTGCCATCTGCTTCCAAACGTTTCTTTACAGAATCTTTGGCCATCATATAATTTACGGTAATATGCTTACCTGCATCTCTAATAAAATCTAAGAAAGAATAGTTTTTAAACCAATCGTAATTGTTTACAATTTCAGCACTATTCACACCGCAATCAAAATCTAAAAATTTTTCTAACTGTTTTTGTATGCCCGCAATGTTGTGTGCAAGTGTTTTTTCATCCAATAAATTTCTTTCGGCCGATTTACCCGATGGGTCACCCACCATGCCTGTAGCCCCACCCACAAGTGCAATAGGTTTATGCCCAGCTTTTTGAAAGCGTAATAAAGTCATTATTTGTGATAAACTGCCTATGTGTAAAGAATCTGCCGTTGGGTCAAAACCAATATACGCACTTGTAAGCTCTTTCTGCAATTGCTCTTCGGTGCCCGGCATAGCATCATGTAATAAACCGCGCCAGCGTAATTCTTCAATAAAATTCTGATTCATTTTTTAAAAATATAAAAGTCAAAAATACGAATTAGTTAATAGGCAATAACTCTTTAAATGCGTTGAGATAATTGTTTTGTTGAGATGTAACCGAATATTTTTCCACCACAGTTTGTCGCCCTGCTTTACCAATGCTTTCACGCAGGGCTTTATTTTCAATTAATTGAGATAAGCAGTTAATCCACTCTTCGGTAGTTGATGCCAGAAAGCCATTTTTGCCGTGTTCAATAATTTCCGTGTTCACCCCTACTGGCGACATAACTGTTGGCACCTCGCAAGCCATATATGACAAACCTTTTAAACCACATTTTCCTTTAGCCCATTCATCATCAGGCAAAGGCATAATACCAATGGAAAAAGAATTTATCATTTCAACTTCGGTAGCCGAACTCCAGGCAATTCCTTTAATACCCAAACTTTCATTTACATATTCTGCGTCGCCAACTACGCTAATTTCAATTTTTGGGTATTTATTTTTAATGGCGGTTAAAAATTCCAAAGCATACTCAAAATGTTTAATGGTTGTATGGCTGCCAATCCATCCTATGGTTAGTTTATCATTTTTTTTAGATAAGGGTTTATGAAAATCTGTATCAATAGTAGTTGGTATTATTTTTATATGCGGGTTACAACTACGCGCATAGTTTGCCAAATAACTGTTTCCGGCAAAAACCATATCGGCATACCGAATATTGCGCACCGTTTTTTCGGGGTTTTTTAGCCACTCGTATTTTTTATTTCCTTCTGATGTATCCATCAGCCAAATAGAATCATCAAAATCGAAAATATATTTTGCCTTGCTTTTTTTTATACGCTTTTCAAAAAAAGAAGAGCCAATCATAATGGCTTCACGCTGTACAAAAACAATATCGTAGTTATTATACCTAAATGTATCTTTTATACGTTGCAGAATGGCTTTAACAAGTATCCAAAGCTTACTAATAGTTTTTCCCTCTGAGTAAAAAATCTTGTCATCCTTTGCTGATATAAAATATGAAAGTTCGCACTTAAAATTATTTTTTTCTAAAAAAGTAATGTATTGTTCAAACCTGTAACGCTGACTGGGAGAGCGGTTTAAACGATGAGCGGCAAGAAACAGTACACGAGGCATACAGGTTATTTATTCTTTAAAAATAACATATTTTTTATTGATTTCCTTCGTGGCTCTGAAAACACACCCATGCTCGAATTTTTTACATCCTCAATACTATAAAACGATTCGGGCAAATGCCTGTGTATTAACTCTATTACCTCGGCTTTGGTTTTGCGTTTTACAATAATAAAAATAAGCTTTACCGAACCTTGCGCTCCTTCACCATCCACAACAGTATAGCCCTGGTGTATTTTTTTAAATTCGTTAGTTAGGTTTGTGTTATCGGCGTTACTAATAACCCGTATAATTTGCATACCGTAAGCAATTTTTTCTTCTATTAACATGCCCACATACGTACCAAATGAAAAACCGCCTGCCCAGGCCATAAAACAAGCCACATTGTTTAGGTTATTAAAAACCTGCCTGATGGCAATCAGCCAAATCATAACCTCAACAAAGCCAATTATAGGCACTACTTTTTTTAAGCCCTTTGATAAAAATAAATGCCTGAGCGTGCCAAGGCTTACATCGCCCAGGCGCGATAAAAAAATAAGTACCGGAAGCAACACCCAGTTATACCAATCGAAAGAGGACATATATTATCTTAAAATACCATATAAAAAAAGTCCCGTTTTAGGCGGGACTTTCATTTTGTTTTTAGTTTTCTGAAGCTACTAAATCCGGGTCAACTAAAATTCTACCGCAATGCTCGCACACAATAACTTTTTTGTGCGTTTTAATATCTAACTGGCGTTGCGGTGGTATTTTGCTAAAGCAACCGCCACAAGCATCGCGCTCAACCGGCACAACCGCTAAACCGTTAATCATATTGCCACGTACACGTGTGTAAGCGTTAAGCAAACGAGGTTCAATTTCTTCTTTTTTCTTGCTCGATTTTTTTACTAAATCTTCTTCTTCTTTCTGAGTTTCTTCAATAATCTCTTCAAGTTCAGCTTTTTTAGCTTTTAAATCTTTCTTTTTATCTTTTAAATCTTTTTCAGCGCTAACTAAAAACTCTTCTTTTTGTCCAATTAACGCTTTAAATTCTTTAATACGTTTTTCGCATAACTGAATTTCTAAATTCTGAAACTCAACCTCTTTAGTAATGGCATCGTACTCGCGATTGTTTTTTACTTTACCAAGTTGCGCTTCGTATTTTTTAATATTCGCCTTATGGTCTTTAATGGCTTGTTGTTTCTCTTCAATCTGATGTTCAAATTCAGCATTTTCTTTGCTGTAATTTTCAAAACGGGTTTCAAGCTGAGCCACAGTATCTTCTAAGTCTTGCACTTCAAGAGGTAACTCACCACGTATAATGCGTAGTCTGTCTGTTTTACTATCAATTAATTGTAGTTCGTATAAAGAACGCAGTTTTCCTTCAACAGATGCGTCAATTTTTTCTTTAATTGTTGCTTTGGCCATGTTTACAAATAATTTATAGGATTTGTGTTTAGGTTCGACAAATAGGCGGCAAATGTAGGCATTTTTTTAGAAATGACCTCATAAAATATTTCGGGCGTAAATTGCTCGGTTTCGTAATGCCCAATATCGGTTATAACTATCTTATTTTCAGCATCAAAAAACTGGTGGTACTTAAAATCGCCGGTAATAAATACATCGGCCTTAGCTGCAATAGCATCTTTTAGCAAAAAACTACCCGAGCCACCACAAATTGCCACTTTTTTCAATTTTTTGCCTAAAAATTGAGTAAAACGGATGCTTTTTGCTCCAAAAACCTCTTTTATTTGCAATAAAAAGGCTTTTTCATCCATCTCATTTTTCAATTCTCCTACTAGGCCCGAGCCAATTTGTGGGTGCGCATTATCTAAAGTATAAATATCATAAGCAACTTCCTCATAGGGATGAGATTTTAATAGTGCGTTTATAACCTGACTTTCTTTATACGATTCAAATATGGTTTCAATACGAATTTCAGATTCGATATGCACTTTATTTTTCTCGCCCACAAAAGGGTTTGAGTTTTCATTCCCTTTAAATGTGCCTGTGCCACTAACATTAAAACTACAATTAGCATAATTGCCGATTTCGCCACAGCCTGCATTAAACAAGGCTTCTCTTACAGCTTCGGCATTTTTATCGGGACAAAAAGTTACCAGTTTTTTAAGCAGTCCTTTTTTTGGCTGAAGCACCCGGGTGTTTATCAAGCCAAGTTTTTCAGCCATTTTATTATTAACCCCCGCCAAAACATTATCGGCATTGGTGTGACAGGCATACAACACAACATCATTTTTAATGGCTTTAATTAACAGTTGCTGCACATAGTTTGCACCGGTAATTTTTTTTAATGGCGAAAACACCAAAGGGTGGTGCGCTATAATAAGGTTACATTTTTTCTCAATAGCCTCGTTAAGCACCGCATCTGTTATATCTAAACTCAGCAAAGCGCCTGTTGCAATTTGGTTTACATATCCACACTGTAAGCCCGTATTATCATAACTCTCCTGCAAAGCAGGGGGAGCAAAATTTTCTATACAAGTAAGTACGTCCCTTATTAAAATCATATACGGGCAAAAATACGCATTCTTAAATAATCTTAGTGTTTACAATACGAGCCTGTTTCTAATCGAAAAACAAATAACTTTGCCACTATGCAATTGCAAAAAACAGTAGCCCCTTTCGAAAAAACTAACTTTTTCAGTAAGCTTTTTTTAGATTATGTAAGTGACAGGCAAGGTGGAAAACTAAACAATTTTTATACCTACCAGCCATCTGCCGAAGGCATAAAAAAATTTGTTACTGATAATCCATATAACAACTTAAATCGTGATTTATTAGCAGAGGAATTAGTAAGACAAAATCATGAAATTGTACTTACCGAGGCAAGCAGGCAAAATATAGATGGTCTTAAAAATAAAAACACCTATACTGTTACAACGGGCCACCAACTTTGTTTGGCAACAGGACCTGCTTATTTTGTTTACAAAATAATTTCGGTTATTAATTTGTGCGAGGAGCTTAACAGGCAAAACCCTAATAACCATTTTGTACCTGTTTACTGGATGGCCAGCGAAGACCATGATTTTGAAGAAATAAACCACATCCATCTTTTCAATAAAAAAATTACCTGGACAACCGAGCAAAAAGGCAAAGTGGGCACATTTACCTTAGAAGGCATTACTGCTTTTTTAGCCGAAATAAAACAAGCTTTAGGTGAGGGTGAACAAGCACAAAAATTAGAGTTGCTTCTTAATAATGCTTATTCGCGTAACAACTTAACTGCTGCCACACGCTATTTGGTAAATGAGTTATTTGGGGCTTACGGTTTGGTTATTTTAGATGGTGATAGCAAAACCTTAAAGCAAGAATTTATACCCGAAATAAAAAAAGATGTTTTTGAAAACACTGCTTTTAAAAATGTTACCTCAACAAACGAAAAACTAAAACAACAAAGTTACGATGCGCAGGTAACACCACGCGAAATAAATGTTTTTTATGCTGATAAAAATATTCGCGAACGTATTGTAAAAGAGAACAACAACTATAAAGTTTTAAATACCGATATAAATTTCTCTAAAGAAGAAATAGAGAAACTAATTGATACCGAAACAGAAAAATTTAGCCCTAATGTAGTGCTGCGCCCCATGTACCAGCAAAAAATATTGCCTAATGCGGTTTATGTGGGTGGCCCAGGCGAGCTGGCTTACTGGCTCCAATACAAGACCATGTTTGATGAAACAAAAATTGCTTATCCGGTTTTAATTCCTCGTAATTTTATTTTTTATCTGGATAAAAACCTGCAACAAAAATTACAGAAGCTAAATTTAACTACACAAGATTTTTTTACCGAAAAAGATAAATTGGTTAAAAGCTATGCGCTTGGCCAACAACCTTTTTCACTGGATAAAGAGAAAGAAGCTTTGAAAAATTTGTATGAAAATATTCGCGCTGAAATAAGCAAAGCAGATAAAACCTTAGAGGCTGCCAGTGAAGCTGAATTGCAAAAAAACCTGAAGAGTTTAGAGTTGTTGGAACAAAAAGGCATTCGTTCCATCAAACAAAAAAACGAGCAATCAATCAATCAAATAGAAACTATTTTTACCCGTTTATTTCCAAATGATGCTTCTCAGGAGCGTTACGATAATTTTTTACGGTTCTGTTTAACCAATCCTAATTTTATCGAAGATGTTAAAAACAACACCTCGTCATTTATAAACGAAAAAGGGGTTGTTGTTATAAATGAAATTTAACAATTTAGCCTGAAAAAGAGACAAAAAAGTTGATTTTTAGGTTATCTGTGGCAAAAAATAAGTCTTTTTTTACATTTTCATGGGTTTTTAGCAAAACCAATATTTCTACAAAATTTCATAACTTTTACTTAACAAAACCAGATTTTGAAAATACAAAAATTAGCCTATTTTTGTGCGCCTTTGAAGTGAACATCCTATGCGGAAATAATTAAAATTTCCTAAACCACTTTTAGAGATCAACTAAAATTGGATTTATAAACTTGCTGCATGAATAAATTTCTACTTATACTGTTCCTTTCTGTTATAACTGTTGTTTCCTATTCACAAACCGATACTACAACCACTCCTGCATCTATTAATAATTCAGAACGTGACACCTTAAACCTAAACAGCACTACATTACCGGTTTTTAGTACCACCAGCAGCGATGTAAGTGGTGCCGGTGCCCAAACTG
>DATFTU010000654.1:0-2095 GCA_035261565.1 Bacteroidia bacterium | reverse complement strand
TTAAATAATTTGGCACGTTTGGCAAAAAACAAAGCAATGTACATAATCAATAAAAAGCATTGCACAGCACCCCAAATAACAATGCCCATTTTAAAATAATGGTCGAAACCCTGTCGAGGCCACTCATCGGCATATTTTGCGGCTGTTTTGCTGCTTGATGTAAGTAAGTATAAAGGCTCGCCTGTTGCCATAAAACCCCAAATATTGTTTAATAACGGAAACAATCCTAAAAGAAAAAAGCAAACCCATCTTTTGTTTAGTGCTTGCCAAACACCATATATAGGAAGTAATAATAAAAACTCCTGCCTGATAATACCTGCATAAGATAATATTAATGAAGAAGCAACGTATTTTTTTTCGATATGGAAATAAAGTGCCAGCAGTAATACAAAACCGCTGAACGTATCGGCATAATTACGAAACGAAAGTTGTATCCAATAAGGTTGCAGTGCCAGCATAAAAAATGCCAGCCAGGCAAATTTGCTGTCTAAACGCTGCGCCACTTTATAAGTTAAAAAACAAGCAAAAGCTGCAAAAGCGCAATTAACGTACACTAAAAATTTATTGCCTAAAAGTGCCGGAATAACATAAATAAGTTTGTAGCCTGTTTTTGGCGAATTACCTAAAATTACGTTTGGATTGTTCCAAAACTCGCGCATGTTAAAGTAATGTCCAATTTCATCGTGCTGATAAAAACCGGTAGAGAAAAAGGAGTAAATAACATATACTAAAAAAACCGCCAGCGTTAGCCACAACGCTTTTTTATCGTTGCCCGAAAGTTTAAATGAGGTTCTGCCTGCTGTCATAAAAAGCAAAAATAGTTTTTTTACTCTAAATACACAGTCTCTTTTCCGCTCTTCGAAAAATCGGCCACAATATGCTCCTGTAAGGTGGTGGAAAGCGAGAGCCCTACAAAATCAGCTTTTACAGGGTATTGCGTGTGGCTTCGGTCAACCAATATAACCGTGTGTAGTTTTTTTATAGGCTGTGTTAAAAAAAGCTGTACGGCATAAATAAGTGTTTTACCACTATTCAACACATCATCAACCACAAAAATGGTTTTATTTTTATAATCTTTCTCGGTAAAATCTATAACAGGTTTTTTGGAGAGAGGATTTTTTTTGTCTAAGGTAATTTTACCCAATGCAACTTTATAAGGGGCTATTTTTTTTAGGATAGCAGTTAATTTTTTAGCCACTAAATAGCCATTGCCTTCAATGCCGGTTAGCATAATTTCTTTTTCTTCCAGTGTATGCTCGTAAATTTCGTAAGCTAAACGGTTAAGTTTTTGTTGTATTTGCCGGGTATTTAAAATTTCTACTTTTTTCATACTACTTCATAAACTTGTTTTTAACATCAGAGAACACAGGGAAGTTATTGTAGTGCCAGTTTTGTACCACACGGCAATCGTGCATAAGCATTAAACCTGGGTTTGAGCGTATCATGGTTTTTAAAACAATGCCATCCATGTTATAAAAATCGTACAGCGCATTAAACTTGTGTTTAAAATCATTTATCTGCTCGTTGCTTGATGCGGTTAAAGCAATAAAGTTGATTTTATTTTTTTCGCATAGCGTATAAAAATCGTTGATTTTTGCCATCAATTCAGGGTCCTGAGAGGTTTTGGTTAAATCATAACAAACCAAATAGAAGTTATAATTTTTGTTTCCTAAAATACTATCGGTAACATTATTGCCGTCTAAATCGGTAATGGTAAAATCAGGAATTTTTGCGGCATCAACTTCAGGGCTAATAACTACCGAAGGCATAGCACGGTGGAATTTCCAATGCAGTGTATCTTGCCAAGGGTAATTTTTATCGGTAAACTCGGTAGTATCTCCACTTTGAATATTTTTATACATAAAGTGCGATTCGTATACGGCAGGCTTATAATTGGGCCCCGGTTTTTTGCCTTCGCAAATACTCAAGCCGGGTGCGTATGCACGAAAATCTATCATAGGTAAATTGCGATAGCAATGTATAGGGAACCAAATAGAAGCTGCAATGGCAATAGCGGTAAGCACATTGCTAATCATACCGCCAAACAGGGGGTTGATATGGTCTTTACCTGAAAATAGTAGAGTAATGAGTATCA
>DATFTU010000653.1:0-3839 GCA_035261565.1 Bacteroidia bacterium | reverse complement strand
CAACTCCTGTTCATTCATAGGTGCCGCAACAATCATGTTCGGAATGCAACGGAAGTATGCTAAATCAAATGTACCATGATGTGTTGGCCCATCAGCTCCCACAAGCCCTCCCCTGTCTAAACAAAAAACAACATGTAACTTTTGTAAAGCAACATCGTGTATTACTTGGTCATACGCACGTTGCATAAACGATGAGTAAATATTACAGAAAGGAATTAACCCTTGTGTTGCCAAGCCCGCTGAAAAAGTTACCGCGTGTTGTTCGGCAATACCCACATCAAAAGCTCTTTCGGGCATAGCTTTCATCATAATATTTAACGAACATCCACTTGGCATGGCAGGTGTAACACCCATTATTTTACTGTTTTTTTCGGCAAGCTCAACAATCGTATGCCCAAATACATCCTGGTATTTTGGTGGTTGTGGTTCTTTAGGTGTAATTTTTATAATCTCTCCGGTATCTTTATTAAATAAACCCGGCGAATGCCACACAGTTTCATTACCCTCTTCCGAAAATTTATAGCCTTTTCCTTTTTTAGTAAGTACATGTAAAATTTTTGGGCCGGGTATATCTTTTAAATCGTTTAATATTTGCACTAAGCGTTGCACATCGTGCCCATCAACCGGGCCAAAGTATCTAAACTTTAACGACTCAAACATATTGCTTTGTTTAAGCAACGATGTTTTTAATGCCGTTTGTACTTTAGATGCAATATCGCGCGCGCTTGTACCAAAGTTACTGAATTTACCCAGCAACTTCCAAACCTCATCTTTTACATTGTTGTATGTATGCGATGTTGTAATATCGGTAAGATATTCTTTTAGTGCGCCTACATTTGGGTCGATGCTCATGCAATTATCATTAAGCACTACCAATAAATTTGCGTTTGATGAGCCTGCATGGTTTAAACCTTCAAAAGCAAGTCCGGCAGTCATAGCACCATCACCAATAACTGCAATATGATGTTTATCTTTTTGATTTAAATAATCAGAAGCGACTGCCATACCCAATGCAGCAGATATAGATGTTGAAGAATGCCCCACACCAAAAGCATCGTATTCGCTTTCATCACGTTTAGGGAAACCACTAACGCCTTTGTATTTACGATTGGTATGAAAAGTATCTCTGCGTCCGGTAAGAATTTTGTGGCCATATGCCTGATGGCCAACATCCCACACCAGCTGGTCGTAAGGAGTATTGAAAACATAATGCAGGGCTGCGGTAAGCTCAACCACACCTAAAGATGCGCCAAAGTGGCCTCCTTTAACCGAAACCAAATCAATAATATATTGACGAAGCTCATCGCATAATTGTTCTAATTGGGTTTCGGTAAGTTTTTTTAAATCTGCCGGCGAATTAATGTTGGCTAATAACGGCCCTGGAATAAACCCTTCTCCTTTTAAAATTTGCATCCTCAAATATAGCAATAAGGGCGCAGGTGATAAAATAGAGTTATCAATTAAATTTTACTAAATTTTTCAAAAAAAGGCAGGCATAAAATACTATTTAACTAATGTAACCGTTCCGTGATATTGATGTGATTGCCCGAATATATCGTTAAACGAAACTTTCCAAACATATACATCTTCCTGCAACACTGGTTTATCTTCATGCCCAAGCATATGCCCATCCCAGGCTTTATCTATATCATTAGCATGATATATCATTAAGCCCCAACGGTCGAACACCCATAAATTATAGGTTGAGTTATCAATACCTATTCCAATTCCTTTAAAGCCTTCATTTTTATTATCGCCATTTGGCGTGTAAGCGTTAGGAATATAGAAAGTAAAAATAGGTTTTATTTCTACCGGCTTGGTAATAGAATCTCTGCACCCGTAACTATTAATTACCCATTGGGTTACATAGTAGGTTTCAAATACATCATTATAATCCGGATCGCTATAATTATGACTAAAGGTTGTATTGTTTTGTACATAGTTATTGGCTGAATTATATGTATCGCCCAAATAATACTCCACACCAAATGGCCCAAATGTTTGTGCAGGTAAATAAGGGCTTGCACCAATTGCCTCGTTTACAAAATGAATTGTAGGCTGGTCTATATCTGCATCGGTTGGCCCCCACGAGAAATCAGCAACCGGTGTTGGGTATACTTCAACATAATTAGTTTTTACTTTTGTATTTGTACAACCACTGTCTGATACTACACTTAACGAAGTAGAGTAATACATAGGCGTATCATGCGATGAGTTTGTATAAGCTTGTGGTGGCGGAAAATGTAAATTTGATGTTTGCCCATTACCAAAATTCCAATTCCAGGAAACAATGTTACCTGAAGATATAGATGACAAATCAGTATATGCAGTATTTAAAACCGGATCAGGGCAACCCTGTAAATTAACGCCTACAAAATCGGCAACCGGTTTAGGGTTTACAAAAACAGGTTCGGTTGTTTGTGCTGTACAAGAGGGAACTGAGCTTGTGCCCACTAATAATGTTACCATTTCTTGTCCTGCTGTAGTATATAAATACTGCGGGGTTGGCCCGTTTACATCTATAATTCCGTCACCATCCATATCCCACTGCCACGAGTTAAGTGTTAAGCCTCCGTATGCAACCGACTCATCTGTAAAAAGCATAGGACTGCCTACACAAACAAGTGGTTTATATATAAACTTGGCTATCGGGTTAGGATAAACAGTTATATTAAAAGTTGAGTTAGGGCCCTCGCAATTATTTAATGTTGCATTAACTGTAAAGGTTGTTACTAAACTGGTTGTACCTGCGTTAATGGTTGTAAATGATGGTAAGTTGCCGGTACCTGATTGACCAAGCCCTCCGGGTATTGTATAGGTAAATACCGGTGTTCCACCGGTTGGTTGGCAAGTAAAATTAACGGGGTTGGTTACCTGATTAGGACAATAAAACGCAGGAGGAATTGGGTCTACAAAAGGAGTTGGTTTAATAACAATGGTTTCAGTAGCAGTAGTGCCTGTACAACCATTATAAGTTGGTGTGTAAGTTAATGTACCGGCAACATTGGCTAATGTATTATTGGCGGGGGCTGTGTAAGCTGTCTGTGCTCCTGTTCCTGATAATGCAAGACCAATGTTTGAATTATCGTTAACCCATGTAAAATTAACTCCTGTGGCAGGGTTAGTTGTTATGGTTGCCGAAGGTATGGCATCAGCCGGGCAGGCAGTATAGGATGATACAGTCATAGTTGGCAACGGCTTAACTACTATAGTAAACGAAGAATCGTTTCCTACGCAACCATTTGCCGTTGGTACAGCATTTATTTGCGCTATGTTTAATGTATTGGTCGTATTAGTTCCTGTAAAAGGATTTGGAGTTATGTTGCCGGTACCACTTGCGCCTAACCCAATAGAAGTATTATTATTTGTCCAGGCAATGGTTGAGTTGGCAGGGCAAGCTGTAAAACTTGCAACAGTTAGCGATTGGTTAGCACAAATACTATCGGTTGGCATGTGAGCTAAATAAGGTGTTGGGTACACTGTTATTTGAAGTGAATCTACATTGCCTATACAATAGTTAGATACAGCTATACCATACACCATATCGGAAACCGGATTACAACTTAAATTTTTTGGAATGGTTGTATAACTTGGAAAAACATCAAAACCCAACGTATCGGCAATAGTCATTCCGGTATTTGTTATAGGGTAATTAGTATACCAAACTGTAAAAGCAGGGCCTCCGTTAGCAACTGTTGCTGTAAAGGTTTGCGGGTTTGTTGCCATACCCGGGCAAATACTAAAACTTGGCGGAGCCACTACTTGAGGCAAACAAAATACACTATCAACAGCACTACCGCTGGCAGTACAATTAAAGTTGGTGCTTACGGTATATGATA
>DATFTU010000652.1:0-2911 GCA_035261565.1 Bacteroidia bacterium | reverse complement strand
ATATAGCGTAAGCATTTCAATAGTTTTAGGCGATATGGTGTCTAAATCTAAAATGCTGTCAACCATGTAAATCAACTCTTCTCTCGATATAGTTTTAACCAATGTTACCTTAGCCAATATGCTTGACGTGTCATGGTCAGTCGATTTTAAAGTCGGCTTATCCGTTAATACAAGCTTCGTTATGGTATCAGTAACAATGGTTGTAACACAGGTATCGCAGGCAGATTTTTTTAGCAGAGGCTTATTATCTCCTTTGTTTACAAACGTAAAACTTGCCAAACTAAGGCAAACTAAAAAATATGTAAGTGTTTTTACCATTTAGCGGAGGGCTAAAATAATAAAAACCTGCAAGTTTTAAATATTTTATTAACAATTTAATGTTAAAGTAACTAATTGTAGCCTTTTTCCTTTAAAAAAGCATTCCATTCCTCTAAAGCTTTACCCTTTAATACTCTGGGGAATTTAGTTTGAGCGCTTACTTTTTTCTTGGTTTTTACTAAAAAATCAATAAATAATTGATGGGGCAGTATATCAACAAAAATATCTTTAAGGGCTGATGTTCGTTCAACTCGGTAATCATCATTTAAAACCTTTAAATGGGCATCTATTTTTGTTCTTAATAACTCATTATCAATTTTCTCGTCGGCTGCTATATACCATTTATGTGCAAACAACCCCTGATGTTTTATACCACACACGCAATACTCGCTAAACTTCATGTTCATTTCAGTCGAAGTAAGGCTCAGGGCCTTATTCATATTATCTACACTTAAGTGCTCGCCACACAGGCTTAAAAAATGCTTGGTGCGGCCTGCAATTACAATTTCGGCATCATCAACCGATGTAAATTTAATTACGTCGCCAATTAAATAGCGCCAGGCCCCGGCACAAGTGCTAAGCAATAAAGCATATTCTTTATCTTCATCAACCTGGTTAATAGTAAGTGTTTGAGGGTTTGGTTTCATATTTCCCTCATCATCAAAATTCTCATCGGTAAAAGGTATAAATTCAAAATAAATACCGTTATCGGTTACTAATTGCATGGGGCCGCCAACATCTTGCCTGTTTTGATATGCAATATATCCTTCCGATGCTAAATAAGTATCTATATATATTAGGGGAAACGAAGTAAGTTTTTCAAACGAGTTTAAGTATGGACTAATAGCCACACCACCACTAACATAAATTCGCAGGTTGGGCCAAATATCATGTATGGTTTTTACATTGTAATGCTTTATTATTTTTTCAAATAATATTTGTATCCAGGCAGGCACGCCACATATAATACCTATATCCCAGTTTTTGGCATTCAGGGTTATTTCTTCCAATTTTGTTTCCCAATTTGTATAGCGCGATATACGTGGCCCCGGCTTATAAAAAAACTGAAACCAAAACGGAATATTGCCAGTAGTAATACCGCTTAAATCGCCTTCAAAATAAGTGCCGTTATAATTTAAGTGGGTGCTGCCGCCAATCATTAAAATACCTTTTCTATAGTGCTCTTCAGGTAAATTAAAATGAGCAGTACTTAAAATTTGCCTGACTCCAACTCTGCGAATGGCCCGTAGCATATCCTTAGTAACAGGTATATGCTTACTCGACGACTCAGATGTACCCGAACTTAAAGCAAAATACTGTATTTGCCCCGGCCAGGCTACAAAAGGCTCACCGTTTAACGACCTATACCACCAGTTTTTAAACATGCTATTATAATCATGTACCGGCACGTTTTGGGCAAAAGCCTTTACTACATTTTTTTCGTGCAGCAGGTCTTTAAACTTATAATGCTCGCCAAAAGCAGTAAACTGTGCTTTTCTTAATAGGCTTTGTAATACTTTAGCTTGCTTTTTAAAAGCACCTTGGTTACGGTTTCGTTTAGGAATTTTTTCACCAATCTCAATCGTCTTCTTAATAACTTTTCCTAATAGGGTCATGCAGCAGTAGGGTAAACAACAAAAATAAGATAATACAGCTCATTCCATAGTATTTTTTTTGAACTAAAAATGCATATTATTGTTAATTAGTGGTTTTTTAAGAAAAAAATCAGAATTAGATAAGATTTTTTTTTATTTTAGCCATCAAAATTTTTAAACTCATGACGAAAAATTTACTCTTAGCCGCCTTTATTTTCATTTTTGTAGGAATTAAAGCACAAATAAACACTTTTGAGATACCCACTGGTAAATTAACAGAAGAATCTATTATACAGAATCTTGAAAATGCAAAGAAAAATGGAGCAAAACATTGGGAGATTGAAAAATTAAATACTCTTATGCATAAAGCATTAGAAAAGCAACAACAAGAAATTGCAAACGGTACCTATGGCCAAAGAAACAATATACCACCTCATGTAAACGCCACAGGTTGCACTAACCCTGGTTTTGAAGATGGAACCACAAATGGTTGGACCTTATATAGTGGTAATATATCAACGCCAGTTAGTGTTAATTTGCCTTGTAATACTTGTCCAACAACTCCCGGTGCAATTACAAATATTGTTAGTGCATCTTCGTCGGTAGCTGGGCAATGCACTTCAGGCACTGATACTTATGGTGGTTTTTCTGTATTACCTCCTTCAGGTGGTGGTTCTTATGCTTTATTGCTAAATGATGCTAATGCTGGTGGGAAAATTGAACAGGCTCAATATTCATTCGTAGTAAACAGCGGCTCCGATTTTTTTACTTTTCAATATGCCGCCGTTTTACAAAGCGGGGGCCACTCGGCTAATGCTCAACCTTATTTTAGTGTTACAGTTACTGACCTAACAAATGGTAGCTCTTTATCAACCGGTTGTACCGATTATCAGGCAAGTGCCCCTGCATCAGGAAATTTAGCGGGGTGGTCAATTTCTTCGTTAGACCAAACAGTTTATACTAAAAACTGGACAACAGTTGGTATAGATTTATCCTCT
>DATFTU010000651.1:0-6629 GCA_035261565.1 Bacteroidia bacterium | reverse complement strand
GAAACCCAATATGGTTTTCATTTTGTACAACTGGTGGCCCGTCGGGGCGATTTAATTGATGTAAGGCACATACTTGTAAAAATAAATTGAAGTTATGAATAACAAACAATATTTATATAGTATAGCTGTGCTATTTATAATTGGCCTAATTATATTTATTATTTCGTTGTTGCAAACTAGTTCGTTCTTGCAGTCCGTAGCTAATTTTTGTTTTGGCATTATGGGCATTTTAAGTACACTTTTTTTATTGCGCACAGGTACATTTCGTAAAACTATTTTTTTAATATAACAATGGCTTTGTTTTGTATTACCACAATTGGCATACTATTTAAAATAAGCCATTGGGTTGGTGCTAACATTATATTAAGCATTGGGCTGTTAGGTGTAATTATAAATTACACCTTACGGTTTTTTACAAAACCTGTAAAACTATACCCTGACTATTTAAAACTTATTTTTGTTACCACCTTGTTTGTACGCGCCTGGTGTATGATAATGCATTACCCTTACGCCATTATTGAGTTTGTGCCCGATATAATAATGCTAATACTACTGGCTTATTATGTATACAATAACTACCGCAATAAAGAGTGGTTAAACGCATAACGTAGTATATTAACTCTCTAACCGTAAATGAAAAAAACTATTTATAAAATCGTTACCAGGATACATTAGCCTGCTCAATTACCCAATGGAAAACAAGCCAAAACTACGATCATTTGTACCAACTGCTTTTTTTTAGAACCCAAAACAAATTATTTTGCACCTTTAATATTAAAGGTCAAATTCCGTTATATACAACCTGCCAATTAATTAAACATTAACATGTATTAACTAATAAGGCGGGTTGTAAACAATTTTGGTATGCTTGTTGTTTAATGTCTGTTAATGAAAGCAGCAACCCTTTTTTTCGTTTCTGTATTAATCCCATATTTATTATGTGCACAAACCGCTTATTACAACAGCCGCTTTATTGGTAAAGAGCAGTCAAAAATTATAAAACACGAAGGCCAACCCGAAAAAGTTTTTGATGATGGCCATGGCGGCAGTGTTTTAGTGTACTCGTATTTATATACCCCAAGTCGCTCTAAATACAGCAATAGTTCATCCAACAACCGTGGCTTGGGGGCTTTTCTTTTTTCTGCGGCAAATGCAATTAACAAACCTCCCCAATCGCATTGGACCTATACGCTCTATTTTATAAACGATAAGTTTTTAGTCTATCAGGTAAAAACAAAACAACTGCAATTGCCGCCCCAGCAGGTAAACTCATTAAGCGATATTTACAGCAACGTATTTGATGTGTATAATGATGGCATACCCTGGCAGCGTATCGAGGTTTTTGTTTTCGATTCGCTCGATGACCCTATCAGCCTAATGCCACTTTCCGAAACCCATATTAATATACTCTACAAACCAAAAACCATCAATCAAATCGATTCCGAAAAGCTTAATTACATAAAAAAACTTGCGGCGCAAGAAGGTGGTACGCGTGTGTATATCGATATAAAGCATGTGTGGGATATACCGCCCAAACCCAATTATTACTACATGCTTATTGCCCGTTAAGCATTCCGTAGGTTTTCGTAACTTTGCAAACCAGTCCTGCATGAAAATTACCTACATAAGCCACGCAACCCTTTTAATTGAAATTGGCAATACCAAAATTATTACCGACCCATGGGTTACCGGCTCATCATACTGCAACCAATGGCACTTGTTTCCAAAGCCTGTAAATGCCAACCTAATTAAGGATGCTGATTATGTGCTTTACTCGCACGGACACGAGGACCATTTGCATGCACAAAGCCTACAAACCATAAATAAAAGTGCAGCCTTGTTTTATCCATACTCATGGTACGGCGGCACTACCGAATTTTTTAACGAGCTGGGTTTTAAAAACGTAACCGAGGTATTAAACGAAAAAACCGTGCACCTGCCAGGCAATATACAAATAACCTATCTGTCTAATAACCTGGATACTATTATTGTTATTCAAAGCAACGATACTGTGCTTGTAAATATTAACGATGCCTTGCCCTCTGCGTCGCCTTTAATGATAGAGCATTTCATTAAAAAAATAAACCACCGCTGGCCTAAAATTGATTATGTTTTTTCAAGCTACGGTGGCGCATCATACTTTCCTAACACGGTACATGTAGCCGGCAAAAATGATATAGAGATTGCCGAAACCCGCGAACTTTTTTTTATTACCAATTTCTGTAAAATAGTGTCAGGCCTAAATCCCAAAATAGGCATACCCTTTGCTACCGATTTTATTTTATTAGATGATAACCAGCGCTGGATAAACAACACCAAATTTCCGCGTCATAAAATAAACGAGTTTTATCAAAATTACACAAAAGGTACAAGCAACGTGCAAATAGCCGAAGCTTATTCAAGCGATTATTTTGCCGGTAAACAATTCTACCAAGTGTCGCCGTACCACCAAACAAAAACTACATTATTAAACACTATCGATACCGATTACAAAACTGAAATTGCTGAAAAGCACAACATACAATACCTAAGTAATGCCAAGCTTAGCGAGTTAATGCAAAAAATACAAGCACACATTTTAACCAAGCAGTATATTATACCGGGTAATGTGCGCCAAAAAATAAAATTTGCCATAACTATTACCGATGCCCAAAACCAAAATACGTTAAACATAAATTTTCGTACCACAACAACCACTTTTACACAAACCCAACAGCCCGATGCTGATACCGATTTATACATACAGCTAAAAAGCCAAACCATACAATACACTATTGATAATGAGTGGGGCGGCGATGCGCTGATAATTGGCTACGGTGCCGAAATTTTTCTGAATAATGCAGATGCTGTTGAGCATGAGTATGAAAACTATTGCATACGCTTATTAAGTCGATACCCCAATACCAAAGAGTATTTAAAAAAACAACCCCTGCGTGCCTTAAAATATTTATTGGCTGATGATACTAAGCGCAAAAACCTGCTAAACAAAATGCTGGGTAACCAAAACAAAACCATCGATTATACCGATACAATCCTTGGCAAGCGCAACCTGTGGCTCAGCAAATCTAAATGCGATATTTGCAAAGCCTGCAATCTGTAATTTTTTACTTGTAATTTACTTCTTCGTAAATATTTTATGGTGCTCTTTCGCCGCATTACCGTACTGCTTGTATTTTTCTTTATCGGTATGCAGCGCAATAATTTCATCAATATCTTTTCCTTTGCTCTCGGCCATAATTTTCGACTGCTTAGTATCCACCACAGATAGTATCTCGAAAATTATTTTCTTATCGTCTTCTTTCAATCGTTATACATTAAAAAAGAAGATTTATAAAAACAACCTAAACAAAATTCAAATAATCAAAACGTTGCCCTAAAATTTTATCGGGTGTAATTTTAAGCCAGTTGTTTAATAGTGTAGCATAAATATTTCTAAAATCAATTTGGTATTTTAAATCACCTTCATCTAAATTACTTAAATCGGGTGCTGGATTATAAAACCCTTTTTTCTTTAAGTTAGAGCCCAGTATAAAAACATTGTTGGCAGTGCCGTGGTCGGTGCCGTTACTGGCATTTTGGTTTACGCGCCTGCCAAATTCCGAAAACACAAGCACCATGGTATCATCTAATTTGTTTTGGGCTTTTAAATTTTCAACAAATGCCGTAACGCTTTCCGAAAACTGTTTCAATAAATTTTCCTGCCGGTTTAACTGTCCCACATGTGTGTCAAAGCCCCCCATCGATGCGTAATAAACCCTTGTGTTCATACCTGACCCAATAAAGGTGGCAATTTCTTTAAGTTGTTTTGCCAGGTTATTTTTAGGGTACTCAAAATTATTTTTATACGTTTTGCTGGTTTCAAAAATATATTCGGCCGATGCGTATGTTTCTGCCATTGTTTTATACAAGTAAGCTACATTATCGTGGTCATTATCTGGTGCCAAATCTTTCAGTTGTTTAAAAAATGGCTCGCGTGTTTGGTTATATAATTGTTGCGGGTCATTTACTGCAATACCTTTTTTGGCGTCGCCTTTCATGGCTAACGATAAACTTTGGTCAAGCTCTAAAGCTAAATAGGGGTGGTTGCACTCGTTGCAATTCGAGTCTAAATAACGCCCAATCCACCCGCTGTTTTTATACTCGTTAGATGCCGTGGCGCTTTGCCAAATATCCATCGACCTGAAGTGCGACCTGTTAGGGTTTGGATACCCAACACTATTCAACACACACATTAGCCCATCGTTGTACAGGCCCCGCAAGCCAGTCATAGCCGGATGAAAACCTAAATCATCCGTAAGCTTCAGCACTTTTTCCTTCGCAATCGAAATAGTTTGCCGGCTGTTGTAGTAAATATCGTTAGTAAATGGTATAACCGTATTCAGCCCGTCATTTCCGCCCGATAGTTGTATAACAACCAGGTTTCTGTATTCGTCTGCCACAAAACGCTCCAGAGGCTTTAAAAAATTAGGCAGCCACAACGCTGCCGATGCTAAACTGGTTCGTTTTATAAAATCTCTTCTTTCCATTCTATTAGCATAATTGATATTCGGGCATCGAAACTATTTTTAGCACCAATTGTTTATTGCTGCCTGTATTGCTTAGCAGCATATTTTTTTTAGCGTTATCTAATTTTGGCAACAACATATTTTCAATCAGCTCTTCGGGTTTTGCCTCGGCATAAAAAGGTTTTTCATCAGGGTTTACCTGCACGGTTTCAGGCAGGTTAAAAGCGTCTTCGGGCATATCATCTTTTTCTTCAATGTCAATTTTGCCTCCGTTTAAAATAACCGACGGTGTTTTTAAACGCAACAGTAAAGTAGAACTGTCAATCCAAGTTCGGCCACCTGCCCACCCGGCCACATTGGGCGGGTAAAACAATAGTTGCCCTAAGGCACGTTGCAGTTTAAGCAAAACTCCGTCGGGCGGTACAATGCCAAACGATTTCGAAAACCCCACCACAAACTCTATTGGCGATTTAATGTTGGCACCCACATTTTTTTCTTCATAAAACCAATCGGCCGTAAATATTTTTTTTAAAAGTTTGCCCGTGTCATAATTATTGCTGTAATAATAATCTGCCAGTTCGGTCACATGTTTTTCATCCACCACCTCATTCACATAAAATTTATAAAACTTGCGGCACAGGTAAACTGCTGTTTGTTTTTGCTTTAAAATAATATCAATAATATCTTCTCCGCTAAAATTACCCGTTTGTTGCATAAAAGTTTTTACACCGGCGTCGTGCGTTTTTTCTCTAAAAACAAACTCGTAAGTATCGGGGCTAAAGCTCCATCCGGTAAAGGCCCTGGCCGATTCTTTAATGTCTTGTTCCGTATAATTATCTCTGCCAATGGTAAACAGTTCCATCAGCTCGCGTGCAAAATTTTCGTTGGGGTGTTGCTTGCGGTTTTGCTGGTTGTTTAAAAATTGCAGCATGGCCGCCGATTTTGATACTGCCATCAGCAAATCTTTAAAAGGTGCAAAGGCATATTTGCATTCAATATTATTTAATTGCTGTGTAGTGTAAGGGTTATCAATACGGCAGGCAAAATGCCCGTGCCAAAACAAGGTTGTTTTTTCAAGCAGAGGTGTTTGCGTGCTAACCATTTGCTTAATCCAACCGGTATTTAGTTTTTTAATTTTAGTGCGTGCCACATCTTTCAAATCCTTTTTTTCTTCTTTGGTTAAATTCTTCATGGCGGCTCGCGTGGGTATTTCGCTACGCCTAACAAGGTTTAAATAAGTTTGTTTGCCATCAACAGCCAGTAAAGCATCAACCACTTCGGCCGTTGTTTGTTTGCTAAGGGTATGCGCATCGGCAATGGTAATGCCAAAACCTGCCCGGCTATATAAATGGTAAATATTCCGTACTTCCATATGGGTTTGATTGTAATAAACGTAAATGGTTTAATTCAGCTTATACAAATTAGCATTTTTTAGCTTTTACTTGTTCCTTAATAATTAGTTAAATTACAACGTATCGCTAATAAATCTATAATTTCAGCGTTTTATTGCAAATTTAATTTATGTATAAACGCATACTTGGTACTTTACTTTTTTTTAGCGGCATAAGTTTCAGTATATCGGCCCAAAACAAATATACCATTAGCGGGTATATTAAAGATATTAAAACGGGCGAGCAATTAATTGGAGCTTCCATAATTATTAAAGATATGCCCGCAACCGGAGTAAATACAAATTCCTACGGGTTTTATTCTATAACCATACCCGAGGGCAGGCACATACTTATGGCACAGTTTACTGGTTACCAAACAAAAATTGATACTATTGTGTTAGATAAAAATACCAAGCTTGATTTTGCCATTACCGATGCCGCGGCTGAGCTTACCGAGGTTGTTGTTACTGATGAGAAAAAAGACCAAAACGTTACCGCCACCCAAATGGGAGTCGATAAACTGGATATAAAACAAATACAAACTATCCCGGTTTTTTTTGGTGAGAAAGATGTGCTTAAAACCCTGCAACTATTGCCCGGTGTAAAATCAGTAGGCGATGGCAGCAGTGGTTTTTATGTGCGTGGGGGTAACTCATCTCAAAACCTAATTTTGTTAGATGAGGCAACTGTATATAATGCGTCTCACTTATTGGGCTTCTTTTCTGTTTTTAAT
>DATFTU010000650.1:0-3187 GCA_035261565.1 Bacteroidia bacterium | reverse complement strand
TTTATGAACCTCAGCACTTATAAAGGCTGGGGAACGATTAATTAATCGATACGCTTAAGAGGAAAATCTCTGGTAGGTGTAAGCACTAATGGGAATTTTTCGATTTTAACAGAACTGCTATCTAAACCAAATGCACGTGATTCGCCCACGCTAAATTTACGTAAGAAGAAGTAGATATCTAAAATGATACGCTCTTTCCAAGGTAAATCGTTATCGTAAGAAAGGAATTTTTCAGTAAGTACAAATTTAAAATCACCTATTACATTGTTCCGGTTCAGAGACTCATAACGACTGGTTATATCAACTTCATTTGCTTTAACCAAATCTTGCACTACTTTTCTGAACATTAAATTAATTTTTGGAGCAACCCTGAAACCTAATTTAAAGTCGACCCGTATAACATCATCTTTCATTATTTCGTGTACACGGTATTCCATTCTGTATGGCTCATCAACTACATCAACGTGCACAAACCAATATAAATCGGCACGTTTAGGGCGTTTTTGAAGAATAGAATAAATAACTTTCGATTCTATTTCGTCGTAATGCCCTGCACTGGTTAAATATACCAAATGAGTTGCATATTTAGGTATGGTTAAATCGCGGCTCAGTTCTGCCAACACATGTTTGTATTTATCAACTTTTACAAATTCGGTGTAACGGCTTCCAATTCTTTTCGCTGCATGCCAAACGGCCATAATAGAAATTAGTATAGAGGCAATAAATAAAGTTACATAACCGCCATGCATAAATTTAGCCAGGTTGGCATATAAAAAGCTAAACTCAATAAGCATGTAAACACTAATTACAATAATGGATAAAATGTGGTTATATTTTTTCATCCACATATAGTGAAAGAGCAGCAATGTTGTCATTAACATACATATAATGATAGATAAGCCATAGGCAGCATCCATATTAGAAGATTCTCTGAATTTAAGCACAATCATTATACAACCCGCTAATAACAGCCAGTTGATAGACGGAATATAAAGTTGCCCGCGCAACTCGGTTGGGTACTTTACCAAAGCTTTTGGCCATAGGTTTAAACGCATGGCCTCGTTAATTAAAGTATACGCACCACTAATTAAAGCTTGCGACGCAATTACCGCAGACACCGTTGCAATAACAATTCCTATTGGCAGAAATTTTTCTGACATGATTAAGTAAAACGGGTTAATAGACGCACCGCCAATTTCGGCCAGCGTTTGCCCACTATGCTTAATTAAAAAAGCACCTTGCCCAAAGTAATTAAGCACCAGCATACTTTTTACAAATATCCAGCTTACGCGTATATTGTTTCGGCCGCAATGCCCCATATCAGAGTATAAAGCCTCTGCCCCTGTGGTGCAAAGAAATACAGCGCCTAAAACAAAAAAGCCCTCGTGGTGTATAGATAATAAATGGATAGCGTAATACGGGTTAAAAGCTTTAAGCACACTTACATTAGTAACTAATTGCAATAAGCCCAAAATACCCAGCATAGAAAACCAAATAAGCATCATGGGGCCAAAAAAGCGGCCAATAAATTTTGTACCAAATTGCTGGATAGAAAACAAGGCAATTAAAATACCTATAACTATAGGAACCGTATTTATATCGGGCCTAAAAGCACGCAAACCCTCAACAGCCGATGCAATGGAAATTGGCGGAGTAATAATGCCATCGGCTAATAAAGCACTGCCGCCAATAATGGCCGGGGCAATTAACCATTTAATTTTAAAACGGCGCACTAAAGCATATAAAGCAAAAATTCCTCCCTCTCCTTTATTATCTGCTTTAAGGGTTAATACAACATATTTTAAAGTTGTTTGTAAAGTAAGTGTCCAAAAAATACAGGATATACCACCTAAAATAATATCGGTTTGGATGGCTTCGTTGCCAATAATGGCATTCATTACATACAGTGGAGATGTACCTATATCACCATAAATAATTCCTAAGGTTACTAAAAGACCACCCAGTGTAACTTTGTTAATGTGGTCGGTATGGTTGGTGCTCACGATGGAGTTAATTTTTCAAGTACAAATGTAAAAGAAAAAACACGCCCAAAATTTAATTTAGCCGAATTATTTTAGCGAGCATACAGACTATATATATTGGCTATTGAATAAAAATAAAAAATCTACAAAAACTACAAGTTTTTAAAAGTAGTTGTTTAAACTTATTGGTTTAATTTTAAATTTAAGGCCAAAAGCAAATAAAACCATGATTTTACATAAAAGCCTGATTACATCTAAATTACCTGAAGTTGGCACTACTATTTTTACAACTATGGGCAAGCTGGCAAACGAAAATAAAGCTATAAACCTGTCTCAAGGGTTTCCTGATTTTTCTTGTTCAGAAAAACTGGTTGAGTTAGTTAATCATTATATGAAAAGCGGTTTTAACCAATATGCCCCCATGCAAGGCGTTTTACCTTTGCGCGAGCAAATTGCTACTATGGTTGAAGATTTATACCAAACTGCCTATCACCCCGAAAGTGAAATAACAATTACTGCCGGAGCCACCCAGGCTATATATACCGCTATTTCTGCCTTTGTAAAAGAAGAAGATGAAGTTATTGTTTTTGAGCCGGCTTATGATTGTTATACCCCTGCTATTGAAATGAATGGCGGAACGCCTATTTATGTTCAATTAAACCCTACCGATTTTTCTATTGATTGGAGTGCCGTTAGAAGGGTAATTAGCCACCGTACTAAAATGATAATTATTAATAGTCCGCATAACCCAAGCGGAACTGTTCTTTCGGCTAAAGATATGGCTGAATTAGAAAAACTAACCCACGATACCGACATAATTATTTTAAGTGATGAAGTATATGAGCATATGTGCTTTACTACCGAACCTCATCAAAGTGTGGCCAGGTACAAAAATTTAGCTGAACGCAGTATTTTGGTTTCTTCTTTTGGAAAAACAGTGCATACTACCGGATGGAAAATGGGTTATGTATGCGCCCCCGGCAACTTAATGGTTGAATTTAGAAAGGTCCATCAATTTTTGGTGTTTGCAGTAAACCACCCTATACAATTAGCATTAGCCGATTTTTTAAAAGACAAAGACACGTATTTAGAGGTAAAAAATTTCTACACACAAAAACGAAACTTATTTATCAAGCTGATTAAGGGGTCCAAATTTTCGTACGAGCAAAGTACGGGTACATATTTTCAATTATTAAAATATGATG
>DATFTU010000649.1:0-4910 GCA_035261565.1 Bacteroidia bacterium | reverse complement strand
CCGATTCAACAACAAGTATACTTGACCATTGGTTTGGAAGCGGAGGATTGGGATTCAATAATACCAATAAAGTTTACTGGAGCATGGATAACGAACCCGATGGATGGAATTACACACACGATGATGTGATGCCAACCCTGCCTGTTGCCGAAAATTTTATGCAACTATATTTTTCCGTAGCAAAAAAAGCAAGGGCTAAATTTCCCAATATAAAATTAACGGGCCCTGTTCCAGAATCTGAATGGCAATGGTACACCTGGAACAACAGTAAAATAACCGTTAGCGGACACGATTACAACTGGCTTGAGTTTTTTATTAAACGTTGTGCTGAAGAGCAAACTGCATCCGGTATCAGACTTCTTGACGTTATTGATATACATAGTTACCCAAACGAAAGCAACAACGCTGATATTGTACAAGGCCACCGTGTTTACTTTGACACTTCATATGTTTATCCAGGTGCTAACGGGGTTAAAACCACAAGTCCATCCGGTTGGGATAATAGCATTACTAAAGAGTATATTTTTGGCCGTGTTAACAACTGGCTTAACCAGTATATGGGCCCCAACCATGGTGTTACCTGCGGCGTTTCAGAATATGCCATTAACAGCTCAACTCCTAATATTGTAGCCAATGCGTATGCATCAACATTGGGTACTTTTGCCGATAATGGTGTTGAATTTTTCTCTCCCTGGACATGGAATATAGGCATGTGGGAAGTTATACATTTATATAGCCGTTATGCAAAAAACTACCGTATCCAATCAATGTCTTCAAACGAAACTGATGTATCAGCATACTCATCTATAAACGCAACAAACGATTCTGTTACAGTTATTTTAGTAAACAGAAATTTATCATCATCACACACCACAAATGTTTCACTTTCTAATTTCTCTATTTCAAACGGAAACTATACTTCATTACAACTAAAAAACTTACCAAGCGCCGAAACTTTTATATCGCATACTAATAATGCATTAAATACAAGTACAGTAACTGTAGCAGCTAACTCATTCAGCATTTCATTACCGGCCTTGTCAACTACGGCAATTATTTTAAAAGGCTCGTCAACCACAAATATCAATCAAATAGCAAACCATAGTAATGAAATATCTATTTACCCAAACCCGGCAAACACAAATATTACCATACAAACCGATAAAGAGCTTGGCTCAGTTTTTATTTATAATACCTTAGGCGAAGTTGTGTGCAAACAAATATCCGACAAAACAACTATTGATGTAAGCAGCTTACAAAACGGAGTTTATTTTGTTACTTTAAAAGATAAACAACAACAAATCTTAACTACAAAAAGAATTGTAGTGCAACACTAAAAGTTAAGAAAAGATTTTTTTAATTACTCTTTAGCAAAAGCTTTCATTAAATCGTCGGTTATGCCTGTAAACGAATAACCACCATCATGAAACAGATTTTGCATGGTAACCATTTTAGTATAATCACTAAACAGCGATACGCAATAATCTGCACAAGCCTCTGCACTTGCGTTTCCTAACGGAGAATTTAATTCGGCAAAATCGTAAAAATCACCAAAACCCTTAATACCACCGCCTGCAGTTGTTTTAGTTGGCGATTGCGATATACTGTTTACACGTACCTTGCGATACTTGCCATAATGGTAACCAAAACTACGCACAATAGATTCTAATAAAGCTTTGGCATCGGCCATATCCGTATAAAAAGAAAAAGTACGTTGTGCTGCTATATACGATAAAGCCACTACACTACCCCACTCACTCATGGCATCCATTTTATAAGCCACGTTTAACATGCGGTGTAACGAAAGTGCAGATACATCTAATGTTTTGTTATAAAAATCATAGTTCAATTCAGGATATGCAATATTTTTACGGATGTTGGTACTCATGCCAATAGCATGCAACACAAAATCTATTTTACCCCCCATAATTTCCTGCGATTTGGTAAAGAGATTAGTCAAATCATCCATATTGGTGGCATCTGCCGGAATAATTTCGCTGCCTGTTTGTTCAGCCAGTTTTTTTATTTCGCCCATGCGCATAGCTATAGGAGCGTTAGTTAAAACAATTTTAGCTCCTTGTTGATGAGCTTTTACAGCGGTTTTCCAGGCTAATGAATTTTCATCTAAAGCCCCTGAAATAATACCTCTTTTGCCTTGTAATAAATTATGCGACATAGTTTTTTGTTTTACATTTGAGGCAAAAGTAAGTATTTTAGTGGGGTTTGGTCTAAAAAAATAATGAAAACATATATCTTTCTTATTATATTTGTAGGGTATGAAGTTTAGAAGTTTTTTAACCATAACTATTATAAGTGCATTGCTTTTTGCTTGCTCGTCAAACAAAAATAATGATGAAGAAACACTTGCCGATTCAAACGAAACATCACAGGTAATTGAGCAACAAAAAATAAATGCTCAAAATGTATTTACTTCTATTCCCGGTCCTGAAGAATTATCAAGCCTTATTGAGCAAACCAATTTAGATTACGATGCCAGTTTATTAAATAACCCCGATAACTTATCTAAATATTCTTCTGATAATTTTAAGGCTATTAACCTTGGCTTATATGGTGCCGATATGGTTTACACCAATGTGTACGAGCAGTCGCAAGAAAGTATGTTATACTTAAAATGCGTAAACTCATTATGCCGCAGCTTAGGTATTACAGGTGCTTTTGATGAAAAAACAGGTGAGCGTTTACAGGATAATAAAGAGAATAAAGATTCGCTTTTATCTATCGTATCAAAATCATTTACCAAAGCCGATGAATTTTTAAGAGAAAACCAACGCCCGGGTACATCATCGTTAATGGTTGCCGGCGGATGGATTGAAGGTTTATACCTATCAGGCAAAGTTGCTGAGAAAGCAAAGACTAAAAAACTGATTCAGAAAATGAGTCAGCAAAAAAAATCGATAAGTGATTTAATTACGTTGCTTGAAAATGCAAAAGTAACCGGCGATGGCGCTTTTGTTTTAGAAGGACTAAAAGATTTGCAAGTTACCTACAATAAAATACCGGATAACACCACCATGAGTGATGAAATACTGGCTGAAATAAATACAAAGGTATTTGCCTTACGCGCTAAACTTGTTTTAGTTTAATCGTTCGTTTCTTTTTTTACTTCCACTTTCATTTGTCGCAAAAAGCCAATCATGCTATCTACGTTAATTTCGTCTGGCTTAACATCTTTGGTTCTTAATAAACAAACATACTCCCACACCTCTAACACATCCTTAGGTTTTACTTTATAAGGTTCATATTGCGGGTTATCTGAATGTAATTCTAAATAGCCTGCGCCTCTAAACACTTTTGAGTAAATACGTTTATATACAATGCCCTCATCTTTTGTAAGCAGTACGTATGTTTTTCCGTCTTTAATTTCGTTTAACGATTCAACAAATTTACCCACTACATAATCGCCCGAATTAGCCGGCGGCATAGAGTCGCCTTTAATTGGGAAAGAACGATGCTTGCCTGACACGGAGAAAGGCAGAGTCATCGTCGGTAAATTTTCTATATACTCAGGGTCGGCATAGCCATTCAAGTATCCGGCTGAGGCTTTTAACGGAACAACCTCTATATAATCGTTTCCGTTTTTATCAACCAGTATGGGAAACAGAAAACGGTTTTTACCAATCTTCAATAAATTATCCGGGTCGGTTTTCGAAAAATCACCACGCAACAAAGCATCTATTGATACCTGATAATAATTGGCAATTTTTACCAACATGGTATAAGGGGGTTCCGCCCTGCCCTCTTCATACGATGCAAATCGTGAACGAGGAATGCTAAGTTCATCGGCAGCAACCTCTTGCGAAACGTTTTTTATTTTTCGCAAAATCTTAAAGTTATTGGCTACATTTTCCATTGCTAATAAATTTAGCGCAAAATACTAAAAATATTAGCAAATACAATAACAAGTAAAAAATATTTTTTTACGGTTACAAAACCGTAAATACAATTACTTGATTTTATCTACATTCATTACAACAGCTTCGCCGCTGGTACAAACAAAGCTACCGGTTGCTTTTTGTTTAATAAGCGTTTCAATAGTAGCTCGGTTTTTATCCTTAATAACATCCTTAACCACAAACTCAGCCACATAATCTGTATCAACATACATAGGTTTTAAAAAGTTAAGCGTTTGTTTTAAATAAATAGTACCCTCGCCCGGAAATAAAGTACCAAACACTTTTGAGAATAATGATGCACTTAACATGCCATGCATAATAGGGCGTTTAAACTGAGTTTTAGCGGCAAAATCGGCATCTAAGTGCACCGGGTTTTTATCGCCGGTAGCATTAGCAAAAGCAATTACATCATCCTGAGAAAATCTGAATTCGTGCGTGTAAGTCTGTCCAACTGTTATCATAAAATTTTTAATTGTGTTATACAAACTTACATAATTGCTTTAACTATTGCCAATACTTTACACAAAAAGTTTATGGTTGTCCGCTAACCACTTAGCCTTTAAAATGGCTGCAACACTTATGCCATCGGTAATTTTACCTTGCATAACCCAATCAAAAGCCTCGTTTAAATGCAATTTTTTTACCTGCAATAATTCACTCTCTTCGGGTTCTGCATCTTCAAAAGAAAGTTCGGTTGCTAAATACATTATAGCCAACTCATCAGTAGCACTATTGCTTAAGTGCATACGCATAAACTCGGTATATTTTTTTGCAACAACTCCTGTTTCTTCTTTCAGTTCTCTTCGCGCTGATTCCACAGGGTCAACATCCATTTTACCACCGCCTTCGGGTATTTCCCAGCTGTATGAATCAGTAGGGTATCTGTACTGCCCAACCAGCCAGGTATTATATTCTTTATCTAAAGGCAAAATACCAATAGCTAAATTTTTAAAATGCACCACGCTATATATAGCATCATTTCCGGCCGGGTTAATT
>DATFTU010000648.1:0-9739 GCA_035261565.1 Bacteroidia bacterium | reverse complement strand
AAAAATTTAAAAAAGAACTAAAGGCTAAGGGTTACCATAAAGCGGCTATACGTGAAAAAGAGATCCTCACGCCTACCCTTCTCAATTATGCAACTGCTTATCTAAATTCTATGTCCGGTGAAAACACGCCTGTCATACTTATCAGAAAACGCTCTAAAGAACACATTGATGACATTACCAGAACTATGGAGCGTTTTGTAAAATCGCTTAAGAAAGCAGGATATAATATAAAAACACTTGAACTGAAGGATATAACGGATGATGAAGTCAGCATATTCCACACATACTTATTGGATGTGCTTAAATTGAAAACAAGAAGCTATAACAAACATATATCAGCCATGCGTACTTTTTACAACTGGGCCATTCGGGTAAAGGATTACAAAGGCTCTAATCCATTTAACCATATAGAACTCAAAAAGGTTATTGCCACTGAGAAAAGTATCATTACTAAGAAGGAATTTGAAAAACTGTTGCAAGTAACTACTTATGAAAACGGCGTTGATGAAAGAAACAAGAATCTTTACAAGGACTGGTTACCGGTTGCTTACAGGTTAGCCATTGAAACCGGATTGCGCCGTGAGGAGTTGATTACATTGCGCTGGTCTGATATTGTTCCGTTGGAAGGCCACAAACTGGTTTTTAGAATAAGCAACCTTAAAGTAAACCGGATTGATACCGGTGAAGATGGCGGCAATTACCTAAAAAATGTGCCTATCACTAAAAGCCTGATGAACCTGTTACTGGAATTAGGCTATGATAGAATGAAAGAAACCTTAGCTTTTATAATTGACAGACCGGACGGAAGCGATATAAACTACATGATGGATTTACTCTCCCGCAGTTTTGCGCATTTTATAAAACTGGCAACTGACCGTAAACTGGAATTCAAAGACTTGCGTAAAACCTATATTACACACCTAACAATGGCTTTGGGTACAAATGCCAAACTGTTTACCGGTCATACAAATGATGCTGTTTTAAAGAGCCATTATCTGAACGGTGCTTTTCTTGCCGGTAACCTGAATGATTTTAGTGTGTTTTGAAATTAAAAAATTTAACAATAAAAGTTCACATTTAGTGAACTTTATTTACTATATTTGTATAGAGTATGAAAGTTCACCTGATAAAGAAGCTGTCAATAGAGGATTATGTTATTAGTCATGCAAACAGCAAAAGTTCTTTTACAAACTGGTTAAGCGCTTTAAAGAATGCTGAATGGGAGATAGCTGAAGATATTCAGGCAACTTATGGTTCTGCTGATTTGTTAGGTAGTGGAACTGACAGAGTAGTATTTGATATTGGTGGTAATAATTACCGTATGATTTGTAAATATGTATTTGGCGAGAAACAGGTGCATTTATTTGTTTGCTGGATTGGAACTCATGCTGAATATACGAGATTATGCCGGGCTGGTGGGCAATATACCATAAACCATTATTAATAAAAGTAACATGGAAACATTAAAATATAAAATAATCAAAAGCAAAACTCAATACAAAGAGTATTGCAAACAGCTTGAAGAATTGGTTGTGAGCACTTCGCAAACTAAGTCCATCAAGGACGAAGCAGAATTGCTTACTTTTCTTATCGAAAAATATGATGAAGAACATAATACCTTTGAGGAATTGGATCCGATTCAATTACTTCATTCTTTGATGGAAGAGCATGGACTTAAAGCAAAAGACTTGGTAGTAATACTTGATGTAAGCAAAGGAATGGTCTCTGATATTTTACATTATAAAAAAGGACTATCAAAAGAAATAATCAGAATCCTTGCCTCTCACTTCAAATTATCGCAAGAAGCTTTTAACCGTCCATATAAACTAAAATCAGAATATAATATCCATCTTCGAAATGCCAGTGTCATGAACACTCCTAAAGAATTGGCATTTGCAAAATAATCCCATATAATAAATTTGTTCATATTCGTCTATGAAAACCCAGATAGACATAAACAAAATTAAAGGGATACACCCCGGTTTTATTCTTGAACGAGAACTCAAACAAAGAAAAATTAAGAAAAGTCGGTTTGCTGTAACTCTTCAGGAATTCCCTCAAACAATTAATTCCATTATAAAAGGGAAACGGAATATGAATCCCTCATTAGCCATAAAAATTGAACATGCTTTAGGCATTGAAGAAGGATATTTTATGGCTTTGCAGATGTATTATGAAATTCAAGAGGAAAAGAAAAAACTGAATAACAAGCATCCGGATATCTCTAAGCTAAGACGAGTTTTATTTTGGGATACTAATATGGATAAAATAGACTGGGAAATACAAAAAGCAGCCGTAATTAATAGGGTATTTGAACGTGGAAATGAGGAAGAGAAAAATGAAATCACCCGTTTTTATGGAAAGATTACTATTAAAGAATTACTAAAAATTCATGCACACTAAATTGCATTACAATACAATAACTCCCCCGTTATGTACGCCAGCTTTAATGAACAGCCATATCAATAACTAAATCACGCCTTGTTGCAGTTATTGAATCAACTGTAACAGGAGCAAGTTGATGTTGCCCGCCCCAATCCATGCAATAATATTTACCTTGTTCAAGGATTAAAATAGTATACCGACCAGGTTGAAGAGAAATTTGATAGAATCCATTATCTTCTGATTGAGTTTGTGCAATGAGTTGTGTATTTATTTGACTGTAAAATGAGGAGTTAGGCCCACCGATTTGAACAGCTTGAGAATCAACAGTCGGTGCATAAACATAAATTGTTCTTTTTACAGGTTCTGACTTACAACTGCTGTTTCCACCAATCATTGGCATACAATCTCCTGTCAAGTATGTGCAAGAGCCCCAAAGCCCATGCTTAATTGTTACAAACTTTGAATAGTCAATATTTAAATTGCTTTTTGTTACAGAGGGGTCTTTTGCGCATGAATTAAGAAAGAGCAAAACGTTTACCAACAGTATAATTACAAAATTTGCTTTCATTTGTCAGTTATGCGGTGTTTTTAAAAACTTCCAATATCTCCTCTGAGTATTGGTGACCGAATGTAGCTAAGCACCATACTTTCAATAAGGTTTTTTCATTTGGTTTAACCCACTTAATGGCTTTCTTCAACTCTTTACGAAAAAGTGTTTTATCAAAACTTACTTTCTCCAAGATACTTTTACTTAACTCAAACATATTGCAAAATATTAAGGTTAACTAACTTAAGTTCAATATAACCAAATTACGTAAATTAAATTGCAATTAAATGCTCTGTTTAAAACTTCCTGAACTCGTTTAACAATTCTTGGCTATTGAATATCTGCGGTAGTTCTGAGCTTTGAAAATATTCTTTTTTGGGTACATGTAGTTTTTCAGTAGTCGATTTTGCCCATTCTACAAAATCTTGTTTTGCTTCTGTTGATTCAGCAAATTCTAATTGATAGCCTTTTAAGTTTAAGAATTTTTCAAGCCTGCTTTTTTCTATGTACTTCATGTATTCGTAATACGGTATTATTTGTTTGAAACGTGAATTTACATTTTTTCATTTTTTATTCAGGGAATAGTTTTCAGATGGTTTCAACAAAGTAAACCACTTTCTATATAGGTAAGATAAAGTATTTATTTTTGGATTTTGCCAGAAATATTTTGTCCATATAAAATAATTTTTTGTTTAGCCTCTAAAATTTTAGAATCTTTATAGAAATCTTCCAAATCTTTTACCTTAATCCATCTTGACCCTACCATATCATCATTAAATAATTCTTCAAAAGCTCGGGCTTTTATAGCCACTTTTTTCGCGCCCTCAATATCTATTATAGATGCTGTATATCCATCTCTTTTAATGCCATCGATCTGGCAAATTGGAATATGATACCCAGTTGTATATAAATTTGAAGGGGACTGAAGCTTATCTGTTGGTTTCAAAAAAGCAGTACAATAAGGGAAACGATATTTATCTTTGGCTATATTATTGCCATACTCATCAAGACAAAGATCTATATCACAAAAACACTTTTTCATTTTCTTGCATTGCTCATCAAGATTACTTGCCTTTGAAAAATAAAGTACTTCATTTTCCCAAATTTTATATTGAATGGCAACTATCCGAACATATTTTCTTTCAGCATCGTACTTTTCATAAATTAAATCTGCCCCTACAATTGCTTCAGATGGATTGGGATGAAGTACTGTTACCCGAAATGTACTACCATTATCTCTATCCTGATATTCATTAAACTTACCTAAATGAGAGTTGATAAATATTTGCCTCGGAGGGGTCTTATATGCATCATTCAATATTGCTTGATTTTCAGTAATACTTTCCAGATTTAAAAGTGTAGTTTTTTTTCTATTAAGAATTTGTTTTAACTCTTTAAGTTCTTTCTTTAAACCAACTACTACTTCATCTTTCGGATAAAATGTAAATAAAAGTTCTATTTCTCTAATTCGATCTTCTATTAGTTCATCTGGAGTAATTTTTTTCTTTTGCTGAAGAGATTTTCCTTTTGATTCTTCAATATACTTATCATGAAGTTTTTCAAGATAAGATTTACTTGCCAACCCTGTTTTTGAGTTCGCGAATAATTCTTCGGCATTTTCTTTTGCAAATTTTATAGCGTCGGCATAAATTATCTGTTTGTTTTTTACAATAGAAAGTAATTCTTTTGAAGCGTTAATAAACAACCATTCTTTTTGTAACTGGTCTAATTCTTCTTTACCCATATTTTTACTTTACTTTGGCCTGCAAGTTCATCAATATTCGCAATAGACAATTACGGAGTTCTGCGAATTTTTTCCATCAAATTAGTTATGATACGGACCATATACCCGTCATGTAAGGAACTAACTGCATCTTAAAAGCTGTAATGAATTCACACGTTGTTGTAATTTGGCTCGGTAATGTCAAAACATTTGCCCCTCCATCTTGAAAACTACCTGAATATTCATTGATGAATGTATTATAAATTAATTGGTAGTCTGGGGCTCTTTCAGTAGCAACATTAAAGGTTAAACTTTGCCCTTTTACGAAAGAAAACCATTTTCTGTAAAAACCTGGTGCTACATTGGGAAAATCTCGAAAATCTCGTTGAAAATTTACACTTTTCCCTGTGATTATAAAGTAACATTTGTCTGATGCTACTTTATTAGCTAAATGCAGTCTTATTAGATCATTAAATATCCTCTGTTTTTCAGACTGGTGCCGTGTAGTAGATTTAGCAAGCTTAAGTTCAAATAAATTATTTAGCTGTTTGTTTGCAGCATCAGATATTGCTAAGTCAACAAGTCTATTAGAAAAATTTGGGTGCGGGTATTCAAGATCAATAGATTTAATGTTTATACTGCCATCATTAACAAGATAGTCAGATAAAGGATATTTCAAAGCATCTTCGTTCATCATGAAAGAACGCCCTATTTTATCTTGGAAACCAAGCCAATGTTCAATGGCTCCGCCCATATTTAGTATTATCATGGCCTTAATTTGTGAATTGATGGGTCAAAGTCTTCCTGTTTCATCTCATTAATTCCAGATATTATAACTCTTATCCAAGGGTTATCCATATTAATATCAATATACTGATTATATCCAACGTGTCCAACATATTCCGATACTGCCCAATCCAATTTGGCCACTGGGTCATCCTCCCCTAAATACATTAAAACTGCGATTTGTCCTTTACCCTCATTTTTTAGGTTAATTGAACTCTCTTGAATTTTTACTTGTCCCATTTATTATCTATATTTTTTGTTTATATATTAACTACATTGGTTTAATTTTTTATGATTCTAGCAAATCGTAATCAATCAATTCTGTATGTACACTTTTTAATTCAGTATTTAACTGTTTCAAATATTCTACGCAAATATCATGATACAAATCCATAGTCTCATCATCCAAATTAAAACCAAATAATCCCTTTTTCAATTCTTTTAAAAGATTATTGAACACACTTTTTACGTTATTAGGATTATCATCCGTCAAAATGATTTCAAATTCCTGACTGTTTACATGTAAAATTAAAGAGGCATTATTTTCGCCTCTTTTAATTGTCGCTTTATTAGTTTCCATAAATTTTCCCCCTTTCTCCGAAGGCTTCTCTACCGCCTTCTAATGTTTTCATACTTATTTCTTTCCAATCCAAATCGGGTCTAGTATCGTGAATACATTTTAACTTATTAGAAAATGGATTACCTGTCAGAGTAAAGTATTGATTTTTATCATGTAGCCTATAGATTGAATTATAAGGTAATGTTCTGACTGCAATATTAGCATCATGTGTAGCAATTATTACTCTTTTACCTAATAGGGCCTTTTCTTTTAATAACGGAACTATTGCTTCGCTGATATAATCATTTCCTAAACTTTTTTCAGGTTCATCAATTAAATAAATATCCTTATCCTCAGTTAACTCTTTATGAAGTAAAACCATCGAAGATTCTCCATTTGAGGGGTTATATAAATTTCCATTTAGTGTGAAATGCCTATGAAATAACAGCAAATCACTTAAGTTATTTATCGTATCAACGCTTTCGATTTCATTTAGATCAGAAATCTTTTCAAACAAATTATTAGAATAAATATGTTTTGAAATCGAAATAATTCCGTTTGCAAAATACTTTTGAGGTGTTTTTTTTACACTTTTTACAGGAGAATAATTACCATCAGAAATCGAACCATTTTGGATAAGCAAATTAGTTTGAAAATATAAATCCCCTTTAACCCCTAAACTGCCAGCATACTCATTAATTGGATTGATTTCTTTGTTAATATTTTTAAGAATTTTTTTAATTGCCATCTCAATTTTAATCCTGTTGCTTGCATACTTAGCAAATCCAGTTTTAGATGGTTTTTGAGGTTGACCTGTTTTTTTCGAAATTTGTGTTTTAAATAATTCAATTATATCATTGAGTAATTTAGTGCTTTTAGAGTCTAAAAATTTAACTTCAGTTTCTGTACTAAGTTTTGATAAGGTTTTATTTAAAACAGAAGTTAATTCGCCAATTAATTCAACATCCAGATATTCAGGAAGTTTTCTATTTTTTTCTATATAAGTTTTAAACTTTCTAAATTCTAATAAAACTGAATAAACATCGGCTAATTTTCTCTGCAATTGAGTTTCATCACCTTTGAGAATATCTTTGAACTTAAGTTTTTGTGATATTTTATTTGTTTTTTGAGAAGAAAAATGAAGTAAATATTTATTCAAACTAGTAACATCTTCTTCTGTAACTTCCTTTATAAAATTGATTTCGCCAGTACAATCATCAATCTCTAATTCATTAACATTTATATTAATATCATTCCCCTTAATATCAAATGCATCATTTAAATGTTGATCATTAGATTTATATACGCTCGTTTTATGACCTTTCGAGTTAAAATATTTAGACAATGCGTCAAGAATTTCAGTCTTACCGGTTCCCTTTGAACCAAATAATATGTTTATATCATTATAAATATCTAATCTTATAAGTTCTGCTACTGTAAAAGGTACCAATTCAATGTTTTCTTTTACCTTTTTGTTCAATAAAGTATTTATGGTTGCTTCATCTTTTTCAAGTAATAAACAAAATTGCTCATAACTCTCTACTGGCAACCTTAACTCAGGAAGCTGTTTTGATTCATCTAAATAATCATCCCAATTATGTATGTCCGATCCATAGATAGAGTTATGCCCATGACTAATATATATTCCAGCAGATATGGAATTAGTTGCCTCTTTTAAAATTCTTTTTGGGTTTGAAATTAATTTACTTAATAATTCAATTTCTTCATCACCCAGATTAGGCCTTTTAAAAAAATAATGAGCAATATACATGCAATCAAAACTATCAAATGCATTTACCGTTTCTTGTAAAGAGATTGTAAAAGTGTCCGGGTTTTTACTATTCAATAATTCGTTAACTTTTTTACTAAAGGTGGTATAATTTTTGGGATTTGCTATTACAATAAGATGCGCTCTTTTTCCATTTTCCAATATATCCAATTCTATTCCCGGCCAAATCTGACAATTAGATTCAACTATATCTCTAAACTCTTCATACTGCTTTAAATCAAAATGATTATGATTCGTTATTGCTAATATTTTTACATCAGTGTTTTTTAAGATTTCACCAAATCTTTTGGCTCCTATACTTCTAGTTATTGCATCGCCAGATTTAACTTTTTTTGTATGAACATGTATGTCTATTTTCATTTTAGAGGAGGTATCTATAACCTACTTATAAATAAGGTTATGACTACAATAACAAACCTACAACCTTTAGTCTTCTAAAAAAAGCACAAAAAACACATATTTCTTACATACAAGTGAAGGAGATGCCTCATACATCCTATCTAGACATAAATATCTATAAACAAATATAGTCCAATCTATATCATACCTATTGCAATTTATAAAGCGCTAAATTAAAATTCCGTAGAAATATTTTGTCTTTGATTAGTTAAGTTTAATTGTTTTTATATAAATTTTGTCCACTGATAGGTCACGCTTTTTAACGCTGTCAAACAATAATAAAGCATTTTTTTTAACTTCTTGTCTTTCTGCTCGTAACGGTTTGTTCTTTGAGGTTTTTGATAATTTCAAAAAATCAAATAATGCTTTATCTGTTTGTTCACCTAAATCAATCAAAAATAAAAATTTATAATAACTTGAAGTGTCGACTTTACCTTTTCCCTTTTTTAACTTTATAATATCGTTTAAAATAGAATCGTATTGTGCTGCACCAAATTTGTCCCCGTTATTGACAGGTCTGATACATTTAACTTCAGCAATTATTTTTTCACTTTCAGTTATATGGATATCATAACCGTTTGAATTTGGTTTGGCGGAATTTGTTTTTGCGAAAATTGCCATTTTACATACATTATCAAACTCAAAGTAATTGCAAAGCCAGATAACAGCTGCATCTGTCATTTTAAGTGTTAACAAATTATTTATATCAGAAAGAACTGCCTTAAAATCAAGTAGGTCTGTTTCAGTAATTGAAGAAGCGAAATCATTATTTAATCCGGTCAATTTTTGCAAATGCTTATTCAGTCGACTGGTCAAATCATTCTGTCTACCAATATATTCAGTGGATGTTGTCATAATTGTTGCTAGTTAATCATTCATTACTACTAATTATTTTTTATACTTAGTGGCGTCTGATTTATTTTCAGCATTTTGTAGGTAGCAGCTTTTAACGATGAACCCGTATTTGCTAAAAAATATAATTAAGGTTTAAAACTCTCTCTAATTTTAAAAGTCATCCTCAATTCCTTTTCTATTTCTTTAGGTAAAGGATAATTTTTTAAAGCGCTCTCATCCAAATCTATATAAATCAAGTTTGGATCCGAAGAAGCTTTTTGAATGATGTAATGTTTTAACTTATAACTACCTTTCTTATTAAAATATTCTTTGTAGTCAATCTCAATTTTATCTAATTGTAACAAAAATGCTTTCATATTTGGGTTGTCTTACAAACATAATAAAAATATTGCCAGACTAATTTTTGTGTTTTAATTGTAAAAACTAATACATATCTCTTTTAATTAGTTACCATCTTGCCCACTAACCTTTGGGTTTCCATTTAAATTAAATCCGGTGAATGGTAATCTTATCCCAAAAAACCAATAAGATTGGTCTACCGACACATTTCTTCCATATCCAACTTGTAAATAATCTTTAAATGCAGATACAACAAATCCAATCCCTATCTCAATTGTATTATTGTTATTGAAGTTGAGCGTGGCCATATTTAGTCCTACCCCCATATCTATAAAATTATTATAAAAACTGCTTTTT
>DATFTU010000647.1:0-7849 GCA_035261565.1 Bacteroidia bacterium | reverse complement strand
ATTTGGTATAAAAGTAGTAAGTAAATCTTACATGTAATCTTAATTAATTGTTAACTTATTGTATAGTAGGCGCATAGATACTGTAAAGTTGGGCTACGGGCAATAATTTTTTTACTGCCTGTAAAAGCGGTAAATTAGCCCTTTATTTTGCCATAGAATGAAGCTACATTTTTACAAATATGAAGGTTGCGGTAACGATTTTATACTTTTGGATAACCGGAATGAAAATATAAACCTTACTACAGCCCAAATAAATACATTTTGCGACAGAAACTTTGGCATTGGCGCTGATGGGCTTATGTTACTTGAAGACACAAAGGGGTACGATTTTAAAATGGTTTACTTTAACAGCGATGGTAACCAAAGCAGTATGTGTGGCAATGGCGGGCGCTGTATTACAGCATTTGCCCGGCAATTAGGCATTATAAAAAACAAGGCACATTTTATGGCTATTGATGGCGAACATATTTCTATCATCGAGAAAGAAATTATTTCGCTTAAAATGAACGATGTGCAAAAAATTGAAACGCACAGCGATTATTTTTTTTTAAATACCGGTTCGCCACATGTAGTTAAGTGGGTTAAAAACATTGAGGATTATAATGTATTTGAAGAAGGCAAAAAAACCAGGTACAGCGAGCCATTTAACAGCAAAGGTGGCACTAACGTAAACTTTATTGAACTAAAAAACGGCAAATTATTTATACGAACCTATGAACGTGGTGTGGAAAATGAAACCCTGGCTTGTGGCACAGGAGTAACTGCAGCCGCATTAGTAGAAGCCATAACTGATAAACCTATGCATGCCAATTTTTGTGATGTAGTAAGCATGGGTGGCAACCTAAGTGTTACATATACAAAGCATACCGATAATTCATTTACCGATATATGGTTAAAGGGCCCTGCCAATTTTGTTTTTGAAGGAGATTATATTGTAAAATAGCCTTATGCTTTTACTCGCTCTTATACTATTTGCCCTTTGCGGAATTTTATTTTCATCTGTTGCCCAAAATCGTTCCGTAATTATTTTAGTACTAAGTGCTTTAGCTATTGCCTCTTTTAGTCTGCCATCGCTTTTGTTTTGTTTTGTTATTGCATGCATAAATTACCTGTTAATTAAAAATGTAAGCGGTAAAAAATGGCTTTTTGTTACGGGGTTAAGTTTTAATTTATTGGGGCTTGCCGCTTTTCATTACTACGAGTTTTTGCAAGAAGAATGGGGCATTGTGCCAATTGTTTTTGGAGTAACGTATTTAACACTACAGTTTATAGATTATATATGTAAAGTATATTTTAAACATACTACTGTACCAACAAACTTTATACAATACACTGCGGCTGCTTTATATGCACCCAAGTTTTTTATGGGCCCTATTGCTTCTCTTCCTGATGCTGAAAAAGAGATAAGCATCAAACAAGAAACCAATATGTATTATGGTTTAAACAGAATTTTATTGGGTTTATTTAAAAAATTGGTGCTGGCAGAAAGTTTGTTTATATATGTTAGTTCAGCACTCGATTTTAAAGATAATTATCCCGCCCTAACTATTTTAAGTGGAGCCTGTTTGTATGCCATGCAGCTGTATTTCGATTTTTCGGGCTACTGCGATATAGCCATTGGCGCATCAGCCATGTGGGGAATCAATTTACCTGAAAATTTTAATTTCCCCTTCAGGCAAAAAACATGGGCTGCCTTTTGGAAAAGCTGGCACAGCAGTTTAACTAATTTGTTATGGCAGTATATTTTTATTCCGCTTTACCTTTTTTGCAGCCGTAAAAAAATAAACAAACAAGTAGCTAAAGCCGTTTGTGTTTTTGCTGTTTTTAGTTTTATGGCATTTTTTAACGGCATAAAATCAGGGTTTTTTATCAGCGCGTACTTATACGCTTTATTTTATTTAATTGAACTTATCTTTGAAAGAAAAACAGGTTTTATATCAAACCTGTTTATTTTTTTGCTCTTCTCTATTGGCCTATTATTTTTCAGAACCCCTAATTACGGCGATTACTCTTTTTTAACCGAACGCCTAACGGATATAAACAACCTTTTACCGACCGATTGGTTACGCTTATACTTTGCACCACTTGCTTCTGGCGGCGCTTTACAGGATTATTTCAATTTCTCTTTTACACTTATCCTTTGCTTCGGATTTTTATTTTTCGAGCGAAAAATTTTCAGCGTCTTTTCTCAAAATAAAATAAACTACATAATGTGGTTCTCTTTATTGCTGCTATTGGCTACATGGGGTGTTTTTACATCGGGCAGCAGGTTTATATATATGCAGTTTTAAAAACTGCTTATTAAAACTTATTTAATCAATTAGTTTTTTTATTACTTTTTTTTATTTAACTTGTGTTGTAGTACTGGGCACTTGTTTGATTACTTACTAAAATTATTTTTTTATGTTAACAACAAACGAGCAAAAATGGGATGTTGATTTTTTAAATGCTATGAGTTTAAAAACAGACCCTTATGCAGAACAAGTTATTAAGGATATTATTGCCGATAAAGGTTTTGCAGAGCTTCGAAACTTATTTACTTCACTCTCTAACGATCAGGAAGAAATAACAAAAAATGCCAGCTTACCACAAGCTGTTATAACTTATTTTAATGCTGAAACAACTTTGCCTGCCTGGGCAGATGAAAACAAAATTAAAATAGCCCAAAAAGCTTATGCCCGTTTTGCGCCGCAAATAGCCCTGTTATTAAACTTTAAAGCCTTGCCACTTTGTTACGCATGTAAAAACGGGGCAAAAGTTTTAGCCGCAACAGGCCGTTTAACCGAAAGCAACGGAAACGTTTCGAGGGCTGTACGCCGTTTGTTCGAAACATCGCAAATGGTTATTAATGTTATGTCGCCGGGTGGTTTATCGCCCAAAGGCAAGGGCATTGTTACCGTAAAAAAAGTAAGGCTTTACCATGCAGCCATACGCACTTATTTAATGTATCCACACAAAGGGCAAGAGCCCTGGGATATGCAAAAGTATGGTGCCCCCATTAACCAAGAAGAAATGGCTGGTACATTAATGGCATTTTCTGCTTTGGTAATTGATGGGTTAAATGAAATTGGAGCCATATTAACTGAAGAAGAAAAAGATGCTTTTATACATTGCTGGAATATTGTAGGGCATTTTATTGGACTGGATGCTTCGTTGTACCCTACCGGTTATCAATCGGGCTGGAATTTAGGTATAGCCATTATTAATAAAAATAAACATGAAAGCGATGACGGGAAACTGCTTACTAAAACCCTGTTAGATTTTTCGGCTACTTTTTTTGCTGCTAATATTTTCGATAAATTATTTTTTGCATCACTACCGCAATTTTTTATCGAATTTTTTATAAAGGATGTATCCAAGCAAACCAATGCAGATATATTAAAAATACTGGATGCAAATAAAAAACTAAGCTCATTTAGTAAACTAAAAGGCCGGCTTTTTATAAAAATAGTTAGCGCGGTAAGCAAAGAAGAAGATGAAGATGCATTGGTACGGAAATTATTTTCTAAGGTGGCTTCTAAATTTTTGCAAGGTGTAATTGACCAACACCTTAAAACATATAATACTGCCTTTTATATCCCTCCCTCATTAAAAGCAAGCTGGAAAATGAATTAACATGAATATAAATTACTGGATAAATACAGAAAACTACACCACTGCCCAATTGGTTTGGAATGGCATTGGCTGCTTGTTTTGGGTAATTACCTATGCTGCTTTAGTTAAAGAAATAGTAGTACGTAAATTTGTTGAAATGCCTTTTTTTATTGCTGCCGGCAATATTGCATGGGAGTTTGTATGGAGTTTTTTTTACCACCCCGATACAGGAAAATTATACTCTCTATCGTACCAAGGGGCTTTTGCATTAGATGTGTTTATTTTTTACAGCGTTTTAAAATACGGAAGCAAACAGGTTAATATACCAGAAATAAAAAAGTATTTTAAATGGATTGCAATTGGGTTACTGATAATGTGGTTGCCCCTAAATTATTTTTATGTGGCGCAAGGCTTTGATACTCCTATTGGAGCAAACTCGGGTTATATTTTAAATATTATTATATCGTTACTATATCCAATGTTATTGTTGAGTAATGATGCGGCCAATTTTTCAAAAACCGTGGCCTGGTGTAAGTTTATAGGCACAGGTTGTATAACGGTATCCATGTTTTTAATATACCCCACTAATTACTTTGTTCAAACTTTAGGGGTTACATGTTTTGTACTTGACTTTTTTTATTCTATTTTGCTGTCTCAAAAACTGGCCGGAGCAAGTAGAAAATCTTTTGTATGACATCGAAAAAAAACACGGTACATTTTCAAAGTGAAGGGGCTATAATAAAAACTATAAACAGGTTTTGTTATGCCATTGCTTTATCTGCCGCTTTCGATATTTTACTATATGCTTTTATGGGCATGTTTGCCATTTGCGGTGTGTTGGTTATTGTGGCCGGTTTATTTTTATGGTTTGTTTATTTAAACAAAAAGTCACACTACAAAATTTCACGGGCGGCTATTATAATCAGCACTAACTTAGGCGTTATAGTTTTTTCGGCTTTTTTAGGATTTAAATCGGGTATATTTTTCTTTTTATTTGCTTCTCCTCACTTAACTTATTTGCTGTATAATTTTAAAGAAAAGTTCAGTATTTTTTTATGCCTGCTCTCGTATTTAATAACTTTTGTGGCAATTTACGCTATTGATTATTATCAACTATACACCGCCACCATTTTAACGCCAACCAATGCCAATATAATATACATAGTAAATTTTGCCGTAAGCCTTATACTTTCATTTATTTTAATTACTTTTTTTGCCAGTAATAATAATACCGTTAGCGAAATGCTAACGGATGCCAACAAATCTTTACAGGAAAAACAAATTAATTTAGAAAACGAGATTACCGAAAAAAGCAACATAAATATTGAACTATCAAGAACATTAAAAGAAAAAGAAATTCTTTTATCTGAAATACACCACCGGGTAAAAAATAATTTAGCTGTTATATCAGGTTTAATTGAGCTGCAAAATTTTTATGTGAAAGATGAAAAAGCTTCGGCTATTTTAAAAGAATCAAGAAACCGAATTAAATCTATTGCTGTTTTACATGAAAAGTTTTATGAAAGTAAAAATTTAGAAAAAATAGAAATACGTTCATATGTGGATGAATTAATCTACTTTATTAAGCTTTCTTTTTCCAACCAGCAAAAAGATATAAAAATTACTACACATATTGAAAACATTGAACTTTCAATGCCTAATGCACTCCCCTTCTCTTTGCTTTTAAATGAATTGATTACAAACTCCTATAAACACGCTTTTAAAGATAAGGACAACGGACATATTACTATATCGTTTATAAAATACCAGAACAAGCTGGTGTTAAATTTTAAAGATGACGGTTGCGGTTTTGATTTATCGAAGGTAAATAAAGACAGCTCGTTGGGAATGAATTTAATTGAAGCTTTTTCGCACCAATTAAAAGCCGAAACAACCTGCGAATCGAAACCAAATAAAGGAACTGAATTTACATTGCAATTTAAACAGGAAGTAATTAAAGTACGAGAAGAATTAGTAGCTTAAACCAAAAAAAATAAAATCCGATGAAAGTACTTATAGTAGAAGATGATTTTATGCTTTGTTTAATAAACAAAAAAAGTATTGAGTTAATTGGTTATACTGTAGTGGCCACGGCAACCAATGGAACAGATGCTATTGAAGCGGTAAAAAAACATAACCCCGATGTGGTATTAATGGATTTGCGTTTGGATGGCGAAATGGATGGGATTGATACCATGAATGAGATTGCTAAATTTTCTAATATACCCGTAATATACCTTACCGGAAATTCAGACGAAATAAATAAAGAACGGGCCGCCAAAACCAATGTACTTGGCTTTTGTGTAAAACCGGTTCATTTTGAAGAATTAAGGGTGCTTTTTTCTAAAGTAAAAACAAACTAAATGCAGATTTAAGCTTGCATTTCTATTTCATCTAACTTACGCAGGTTAATAGTAGTTTTGCTGCCATGTTGCGTACGTTGCAGTGGTTTAAACTTGGCATTTTCAATTACCTCGTGCCCTCTGTATGATGTTCGTGAATAAACCGTTTGCGAGTACGTATCGTTTATAGCTTTTACTAAAATTAAAAACTCGGCATCAGCTTTTATTAAATCCTCCCGGGTATACTGGTATATAGGGCTGTTTTCATCAATAGGGTGCACAATTGTCCAGCTTAATGCCATAAAGCTTATTTTTTTTATTTCAAGTTCAAGGGGTAAAAAAATACGCTGGTTAGTTTTTAAATCATTCATGGTTATAATAACCTGGGCTTCGCTTTCAATTAATTCGTTTTGGGTGGTGTTGGCAATTCTAAACATAAAACCCGTTATGTTTTCGTAAGGGGCAATTAAAGCATGCGAGCTATAGCGTATAGAAGCCCTTGGTTTAGAAAAGCGACCATATAAAACTCCGGTAGCTAAGGCAAAAACCAACAACCCCGTCATAGATTCTATGGCGGCAATACTGCTTACTAAGGTACCTTTAGGGTATATATAGCCATAGCCTACTGTAGTAAGTGTTTGCGCGCTAAAGAAAAAAAGTTCTATAAATTTATGGGCATTATCACCGCCTGATAAATTACCAAAATTTTGCGGCCCGGCTAAATAATAAAGCGATGCAAAAAGCAAATTAGCTGCTAAATAACCCAGTAGCACAACTACAATAAAACGTTTCCATGTTATGTTTAAAAATGTATGGTATAAATCCAGGTGCCTAAAAAAATCACCATCTAAGCGACGGATATTTACCGTACCATCTTTATTTAAAAAACGTGTGTTTTTATTATAGTTTTTGTTACCAAAACCTAATTCAATTTCTTTTTCTTTTATGTTTTCTTTTTTACTCATTGGTTAAAAAACCTCTGCAGCCACACGGCGTGTGGTTTCAGATGTGCCCATGGTATAAAAATGCACACAGGGTACTTTATGTTTTATTAATTCTTTACACTGGTTAATAGCCCATTTAACGCCCACCTCTTTTACCTGGTTATCATCTTTACAATGTTCAACTTCTTTATATAAATCAACAGGTACATCAATATGAAATATTTTTGGAAGAACAGTAAGTTGCTTTTTTTGCGTAATAACTTTTACACCCGGAATGATTGGAATATTAATATCATTTTCTCTGCAAAGCTTTACAAAATCAATAAACTTTTTATTATCAAAAAACATTTGCGTTACAATATAGCTGGCTCCTGCATCCACTTTAGCTTTCAGCCATTTTAAATCGCTGTATAAATTGGGGGCTTCAAAATGTTTTTCGGGGTACCCGGCAATACCTACACAAAAATTAGTGGGGCTAACATCTTTCATATCATCCTGCAAATAAATACCATTGTTCATGGCTCCTATTTGCTTTACCAAATCAAGTGCATAGTTATGTCCACCTGGCTCTGGCACAAAGTGCGATTCGGTTTTAATGCTATCGCCACGCAGTGCCAATACATTATCTATTCCTAAAAACTGTAAATCAATTAAGGCATTCTCGGTTTCCTCGCGTGTAAAACCACCGCATATAATATGGGGTACAGCATCCACATGGTATTTATTCATAATGGCAGCACATATACCAACCGTACCCGGGCGCTTACGTATAGATACTTTTTCTAAATAACCACCTTCGCGCTTTTTATATACATATTCTTCGCGATGGTATGTAACATCTACAAAGGCTGGTTTAAACTCCATTAAAGGGTCGATAGAGTCGTAAATAGATTGTATGCTCTTTCCTTTTAAAGGCGGAAGAATTTCAATAGAAAATAAAGTGCTTTTGCTTTGTGATATTTTATCGGT
>DATFTU010000646.1:0-3193 GCA_035261565.1 Bacteroidia bacterium | reverse complement strand
TGCTGTTTAGCAACAGGTTAATTTTTTTGTCGGCAGCCAGTTGCATTACTTTACCAACCGAATCGGGCGCACCACGGAAAGATTCGCTGCGGTGAATTAGTGTAAGCTCTTTAGCAATGGGTTGTAAATGTATGGCCCAGTCTAAAGCGCTATCGCCACCACCCGCTAAAACAACTTTTTTGTTCCTGAATTTTTCGGGGTCGAGCACCATATAAGCAACGCCTTTTCCGTTTTCAAATTTTTCCAATCCTTCGGTTTCGGGCTTACGTGGCTCAAAACAACCTAAACCACCTGCAATAACAACCACCTTGCTATGTATTTTGGTGCCCATGTTGGTGGTAAGTACAAAATCGCCTTCGCCCAGTTTATCTAAAACTTCAACACGTTCGCCAAGGGTAAAGCCCGGTTTAAAAGGCTCGGCTTGTTTCATTAAATTATCAACCAGCTCCTGCGCTAACACAGTAGGGTAACCGGGTATATCGTAAATAGGTTTTTTAGGATAAATTTCAGAAAGTTGCCCGCCCGGTTGAGGTAAATAATCAATTAAATGGCAACGCATTTTAAGTAAACCACATTCAAAAATGGCAAACAATCCAACCGGACCAGCACCTATAATAGCAATATCAGTAGAAATCATCTTTTAAAATTAGAGTGCAAAGGTACAACCTTTTGAAAAATAAATAACTTTACATGACATGATTTTTCTTAGTCAAATCCCGTTTTTGCGCATACTGCTTCCGTTTATTGCGGGCATTGGGTTTTGGCTTGTTGGCAGGCAGGATTCGCCATCGTTAATTTATGTGTCCGGTATTTTCTTGATTTGTGCGCTGCTTTATTTTTTACTGATAAAAAGCACCCAAACGCTTCCAAAATTTTTGTTTGGTTTAGCCGTTCAAGTATTTCTTTTTTTTAGCGGATGGCAGTTGTGTAATTATACAAACAATAAACAAAACCCCATTAGTTATACTCGTTTTGTAAGTGATAGCACAGCATCGTATATAGGTTATGTGAGCGAAATTCCGGTTGAGAAAACCAAAAGCATTAAAGCTGAAATTACCTTGCAGCAAGTAAAGTATAAAAATGTTTGGCAAAACACCTGCGGAAAGATTATTGTGTATTTTGAAAAAATAGATAAAGCCAAAAACCTGGAGACAGGCAACAATATTGTTTTTACGGGCAAGCTGCAGGAAATGCCACCGCCCTTAAACCCACATGAGTTTGATTATAAAGCGTACTTAGATGTTAGAAATGTTTGTCATTCGGCTTATTTACGTGAGATGAATTGGACTGTTTATGATAGCGAAGAAAAATTTTCGTTGTTTAATATCTCACAAAAAATACGCCGACATTTATTAGACACGTATAGAGCAAGCGGGTTAGAAAATACCGAATTTGCCATGGTTGCCGCTTTAGTGCTTGGTTATGATGATGAAATTGACAGGCCTTTGCTAAATGCATACTCGCACACAGGTACACTGCATGTGCTTTCGGTATCGGGTTTGCATGTGGGTGTTATTTATTTGTTGCTTGGTTACATGCTGGCATTTTTAGATAAAAACAAAAAAACAAGCTGGATAAAAGTTGCACTAATCATTCTTGTTTTGTGGTTTTTTGTTTTGTTATCGGGCTTTTCGGCCCCTGCGGTGCGGGCCGCTTTTATGTTTAGTTTAATACTGCTGGGCAAAACGCTTTTTCAGCAGGTTGAAACAGCTAACATTGTTTTGGTATCTGCATTTTTTAGCTTGTGCATAAACCCGTTTTGGCTGGCCGATGTTGGCTTTCAGTTATCATACATGGCCGTGCTGGGCATTATTTATCTGTACCCTTATTTTTATAATATGTTTGCTTTTACTTGGGGCATTGCCGATAAAATATGGGCTTTGTGCGCTGTAAGTATTGCCGCGCAACTGGCAACGCTGCCTGTTACGCTTTTTTATTTCCATCAATTTCCCACTTTGTTTTTAATTACCAATTTAATCCTCATTCCTATTTCAACACTGGTAATGTATGGCGGCATTTTAATTTTAGTGGTTTCAAAAATTACGGTGGTGGCCAACCTATTAGTTTGGCTTACGGCATTTTTAATTAAAGTAATGAATGCCTGTGCTTTATTTTTTGATGGCATCCCATTTTGCGTAATTGATAATATTCATCTTTCTATTATAAATATGATATTGCTGTATGTGCTGTTGTTTATGGTATTTATAAGCATAGAACATAAGTCGTATAAGCTATTGATGGGCTCTTTTGGCTTGGCAATTTTAATTGTGCTGATTTCTATTGTATTTGATTTGCAGGTTAAAAAGAATAATGAACTGGTAATATATCAAAACGATAAAACAAATGTGTTAGCTGCTTTTTCAGGAAGCAAATACATACAATTAGCTGACACCATGTCCGATGACAGAATGCAAAGTACACTTAGGGAAAACAAAATTTATCACGATGTTGTTTTTAAAGAAGATAAGCCGCTTACAACTACTTCACTGATTTTAATAAACCACAAAAAAATTCTGTTTGCAAAAGATGTAAATATGTTAAGTGAAATTTTTATGCAGGCTGTAAAACCTGATTATGTTTGGATTGCTGGCAATGGGTTAAAAGGAAAAAAACTACCAATTTTTTTATGTGGAAGAGAAAATATAATTGTATCGGGTAAGGTACGTGGTAAGAAAAACATGGCTTGTATAACTAATTCGTACTTTACGGCCAAGCAAGGTGCTTTCATATTATCTTTGCAATAATGGTTATCCACATTGGAAATAGGGTGCGTTTTTTAAACGAAAAAGGCGAGGGCATTGTAACTCGTTTTAAAGACAAAAAAACCGCTTTTGTTGAGGTGGATGGCTTTGAAATTCCGTATCATATTGATGACCTGGTTTTAATTGATACCGAAATTGTTTTTAGCGATAAACAACATATTGCCACTGCAACCGAGGAAGTAAAAAATGAAGCCGTGTTTTTTGTGCTGGAGCCCGACCACGAAATGCCTCTGCTGCAATCTCAATACAGTTTTTATTTATTTAATTCATCCTCGTATAATTTACTTTTCACTTATTCGGTACGAGATGGAAGCAGTTACCAAACCATAAAACATGGGGAGTTGGGCGCGTTTCAAAAACTGCTGTTAAAGCAAATACACAAACAGTTTTTAAGTGAGTTTGCCTATCATAAAATAGAAATTTTGTTTTTT
>DATFTU010000645.1:0-8170 GCA_035261565.1 Bacteroidia bacterium | reverse complement strand
AAAAAAAATAGCGCTCATATTAGCATCGTAATGCTGGCCAGTATGTAAAATTACTTCTTCAATTTGTTTGCTGTAACTATTTTTAATGGCCCTGCTTAAAGCAGCAGCTTTAATTATTTGCGGGCGAGCCCCTATTATGGTTACAATTTTCACCATTAACTTAACCCATTATATTTTCGCACAAACCACTCAATACTTAAAAACACAAGCAAAATAAAAAACAAGGTTTTTAGATTTATAAAATCGTTTACCTGTTTTTGCTCATGTACCAGGGTTTTAATATTATCATTATTCAACAATTTATTTTGCAAATCGTTTAGTTGTTTGGGATAAAATAATTGTCCGCCTGTTTTTTTACTGATGTTATATAATAAAGCATGGTCAGCTGTGGTATTTGTTAATTCAGCCAATAAAGGCTTAACTGTAAAGGTTCCTTTTTGTGTGCATACCTGATTATTTATTTTTACCTGCGCTGTGTACGTATAATCACCTGCCGGAAAATTACCTGCGCTTAGATGATACGCATTTGATGTTTTAGAAAATGTATAGTTGAATTGTTTTTTTGCTTCGTCTTTAATTATTATGCTAACATCAGGCTCATTAATTAACTCATAACTTGGGTTAAATGCTTCAGCATCAAATTCAAGCGGTTCATTCTCACTACTAATTTTTTTGGTAAACACTCTAAAAAAACTTTTATCAGCTTTTACCGATAAATACTGTACAGTTTTTTGTATCAGTTCATCAAACAATTCGTTATTCTCATGGTCGGCATAATCTCGCAATTTCCAACGCCATAAACCTTCAGCACAAAACAAAGCCGATTTTTGCCCGCCGTTATCAGCAAAAACTAAAATTGGGTTTTCGGTTTGTACCTGTCCTATTTGCTGGTTTACCAAAGCAACTGCCCCGTTAGAAACCTTATATGTTGTTAATGCGCAGCTAACCGCCGGAAAATCTTTCATATAACTTTTTAACTCATTGCTTATATTGAATAAAGAAAAACCTGTATTAAAAACAGGCTCTGCATCATTATACCTACTAATAGAATTGCCAAACTTCATGAAAGAGAAAGCCCAGAAATCATTTTTAGAAAACTGCCAAACAGGTGTTTTATTTAAAGCAATTTCGGTACTTAGTTTTTTATAGGCAGTATTATTTTGGTTTACATTATGCAGTATAAGCAAGCTGTACGGTTTTAACGATGTGTTGAAATGCTCTGCTAATTGTACCTCAACTTCGTAACTTTGATTAGCCTCAATAGTTTGTTTAAGCGCTGCCACATCAGGATGCGGCGCACCAACCAATAATAATATTTTTTCGCGTTTATCAATTACATCAACTACAAATGCCATACTATTGTTGTTTTTTATTTGTTCTCCATCTATAAAAGATAGTACAGCTTGATAACGTTGCACGCCCGCTTTATCTGCACTCAATAAAAAATTTAAAATACTTGTATAATTATGAGTGGCATATTTTATTTTTTGCTCCATCAGTTTTTTACCATCTTGTAAAATACTTAATATGGCTTCTTTGCCTTGCAAATCAGCAGACTGTACCTGCACCTCAACCGGAAACTGATTGCCTATATAAGCTGTTTGGTTATGGTTTATTTTTTTTATGTAAGCATCGCGTTGTAAAGTTGTATCTCCCAACGCAATTGTATAAACCGGGTAATTAGCATTTCCTAACTCCGACAAAGGATTGCTGCCCGTGTTGTATAAACCATCAGTAGCTAATACAACGGCTCCTACATTTTTGCCTTCAAAATTATTTTGCACATCCGTAAATACGTTCGACAGATTGGTTTCTTTACCCGAAAAATTAAGCGCATCATTTTGATTTATATCACCGGCAAATTGTAAAGCATGAACTTCATATTTATCTGCCAATGCTTCGCTGAATTTATGTAACACCCCCGGAAATTCATTTTTGTAAAAAACCGAATCTTTATTTTTTGTCACTGAAGCTGAGTTATCGGCCGCAATAATTATAATAGGTTTTTCGGTATATGTGGTGGTGTTTTTTATTAAAGGGTTTAACATAAAAAAACATAAAAAAGAAACTACTAAAAAACGCAGCACGAATAAACTGTAATGAATAGTTTTATTTACATCTTGCTTGGGTTTTCGGTATAATAAAAAAGCATATCCCAATCCTGCCAAAAGGCAAACCAGTACAAGCCATATGGGATATTCGGTAGTAATCAAAATCTATATCAAGAATTAAAAAATCCTCAATCAGGTTAACATTCCTCCGCAAACATTAATAGTTTGCCCTGTTATGTATGCACTCATATCACTGGCTAAAAATATAGTTGCATTGGCTACATCATCAACACTACCGCCACGTTTTAACGGAATACCATCGCGCCATTGCTGCACTACTTTTTCGTCTAACACACCTGTCATTTCGGTTTCAATAAAACCCGGTGCAATGGCGTTGCTGCGTATATTACGCGAACCTAACTCTAACGCTACTGATTTTGTAAAGCCAATTATACCCGCTTTTGATGCGGCATAATTGCTTTGCCCGGCATTGCCTTTAATACCCACAACCGAGCTCATATTTATGATAGAGCCTTTTTTTGCCTTCAACATTGGCTTAGTAACAGCTTTAGTAAGGTTAAAAACCGATTTTAAGTTTGCATTCATTACCTCATCCCATTGTTGCTCGCTCATGCGCATTAACAAAGTATCGCGGGTTATGCCTGCATTGTTTACCAATATATCAACGGTACCAAATTCGGCAACTACATTATTTACTAATTCTTCGGCCGCTTTAAAATCGGCTGCATCGCTTTTATAGCCTTTGGCTTTTATACCAAAAGCAGCAAGTTCAGCCTCTAAGGCTTTTGCTTTTTCTTCTGAGCTTAAATACGTAAAGGCAACATTAGCGCCTTGTTTGGCAAAGGCCAGTGCAATGCCATGCCCAATGCCACGCGAGGCACCTGTTATAATAGCGGTTTTTCCTGATAATAATTGCATACTTTGTGTTTGAAGCAAAGATAACAGAAACTAATTTAAAACGGAGATTGCAGGGCTAAGAATATAAACTATCTGATAAGGTTTATTTGCCCGTGAAAAGTAACGTGTTTACCAAAAATATCAGAAGCAGTTCCTTTATATACATACGTATCTTCAGGAGCAGGGCCTCCATTTTTAGTACCATCCCACATGGTGGTAATGTCGGTCATTTTTTTAACTAATACACCCCATCTGTCGTAAATATCCATTTCAAAAGTATTTATAAAAGTACCTTGTGCTTCAAAATAATCGTTTTTTCCATCGCCATTTGGTGTAAATGCGTCAGGTATGTACAGGGTAATATAATCTTTTACAATTATATCGTATGTAACGGTATCCTTACATCCATTATTGCTGGTATAATAATACGTGGCTGTATAAGTACCATATTGCGGAAATATATAAGGGAATGGGTTTCGTGTTATAGCCACACCGTTTGAAAGATAAGCCGTATCTATTTTCCAAGGCCCGTTTATAGTTACATTAAGTGTAACAGGGTCTTCCGCATTAATAGTGCCGGAAGCTGATGTTGAAAAATCTGCGCTAAGTACATCATCCTGATCGGTTACGGTAGTAGAAGCACCATTAATACAGCCATTTGCATCGGTTACGGTTACTGAATACGTACCCGGTTGCAAACTATCGGCAATTTGAGTTGTTTGTACCGGGTTGGTAGTCCAAACATAATTATAGGGTGCAACACCTTTTGGGTTTGCAATAGCTTTACCTACACCTTTGCTACATAAATCAGGGGTTTGGGATGCTGTTACCGTTAAATCGGCCGTATCGGTTACAACAGCACTTGCGGTTGCCGAGCAATTACCGGCATCGGTTACCGTTACCATATATTGCCCCTGCAACAAACCTGTAGCTATTTGCGTAGTTTGTACAGGGTTCGTATTCCAACTATATATATAAGGGTTTGTGCCTCCGGTAATAGATACTCCCACGGCTCCACTGCTTGAAGTACACATAGCAGGGCTTGATTGAGTAGTTAAAACTATTTGCGCCGGCTGATTAACTGTTGTTGACGCTGTGCTTACACACCCGTTATTATCTTGTACGGTAACTGTGTAATTGCCTATAGGCAAGTTACCAGCTGTTGCTGTTGTTTGTCCTGTTGGCATCCAGGTATAGTTATATGTACTACCCATAGTTGGGTTTGTAATAGTTACAGTTGCACTGCCGTTTGATAAGCCAAAACATTTTACCGGCGAGGCTGTAGCTGACGGCGACCAAGTGAAACCAGCCGAGTTAACAGAACCCGTATCAGCGGCAGAACAGCCATTAGCATCAATTACAACTACAGAATAAGTTGCTTTAGGTAAATTAACAGCTACAGATGTTGTTTGTACCGGGTTTGTTAGCCAGGCATACGTATAAGGCGCTGTGCCCCCGCTTAAAATGCTTACAGTTGCGCTTCCGGTTGCACCGGAGCATATAGTTGGCGAAGTGTTTACCGTAGGTATAATGGGAGGAGGGTCGATTAATGTTACCAATGCACTGCTTACACAACCATTATTATCGGTTACTGTTACATTATAATTACCTGATGTCAAATTTGAAGTGGTTGCACTTGTTGTTTGAACAGGGTTGGTAGACCAGCTGTATGAAAAAGTACTTGTACCCGGGTTATTTACTGCTACAGTTGCCGAGCCATCGGCACCACCTAAACACAGGGGATTAGTTGATGTAGCAGTTAAAGTCCAGTTAAAACTTTGCCCGCCCACTGTTCCGGTTGCAGTTGCCGTACAGCTATTTACATCCGAAATAATTACGGTATAAGGGCCTTGTGCTAAATTATTTATGGTTTGTGTAGTTCCGCCTGTACTCCATACATAACTATATGGAGCCGTACCTCCACTGGTTACTGATGCAGTGGCAACCCCCGTAGAGCCTGAACATGTTGTTGGAGAAGTTGTTACAGTATCTACAATAGCAGGTGGGTTAATAAGCGTAACCGTTGTTGAGCCTGTACAACCTGTATTATCTGTTACATTAACCACATAAATTCCTGCCGCAAGACTGGATGTTGTTGTTGCCGTATTTTGCAGTGGAGTAGTTGTCCAAGTATATGTATATGGTGCTGTGCCACCACCTACAACAACACTTGCATTACCATTAGTTCCGTTATTGCAGGCAGGGTTTTGTGTTGTAGTTGTATAAGTAAAAGTTGCCCCTAATGAACCCACTACCGCTGTTACAGTTTGCGTGGTGGTACCACACCCTGATTGTAAACCAACTACACAACTATAAGTACCCGCCGTTAAATTATTAACAGATGATGTTGTTGCACCGCCAGGTGACCACAGATAGGTTGCTGTACCTGTATAATTAGTTACCGTTATCGCCGCAGAGCCTAATGCACCACAATTTGCCGGAGTTGTACTGGCAGTAACTGTTGGGGTATTTGTACAATTAAGCGAGTTGCCTTGTATAAAAACCCCGGAGTCATAAGCCTCATCTCCTACATCACAAATAGCAATTTTTATATGATACGTACTACAAGGAATAACGGCTTTAACAGATGTAATAGCGATGGTTAAACCTTCGTAGGCAACACTTGTACCATTACTATTATCTATGTAATAGCTTGGGTTACTGGCCGATGAACAACCATCCTGCCCATTATTAATGTTACTTATTGATACAGGAGTACCATTTGGTAAAGTGGCCGCATTAACCGATGAATAAGTGCCCCCACTTGGATTAGGGCCTGTTAAAAACAATCCAAATGCATCATTATATGAAGCACACTGAAATCCATCGTACTCAGAAGAACCAAATTCATACGTTATACTAATTTGATTACAGAGTGGTACAAAGTCAAAAGCCACAAAACAAACATCATTTATACTACCTGATGACCCAACTATAGTAGCTAAATCAGGGTCATTAAAACTATTTCCGGTTGATTGTGAAACTATTTGCGCCGGGGTTAAAGCGGCATCGGTTGCATAACCACTGGTTAAAATAATACCATTTGTTACCCCTAATGTTGAGCCTGCATAAGTAAATGTGCCCGCCCCCTGACTTCCACAACTGATGGTGGCATTTGATACAGTTACCCCGCTGCCTAATATTGCTTGAGCAAGCGCAGTAGCATTTGAATTAGTAGTAACGTTTAATTGAGAAAAACCATTTACCCATACTAATACAGAAAAAATTAAAAGGAGTAAACTCTTTTTCATTTAAGAAAATAATTTAATCCAGTAAAGATAATAAAAATTTAACGATTACTTCAGTTTTAACAATGCAACACTTTCAACATGCAAAGTTTGAGGAAACATATCTACCGCCTGCACTTTTAACACTTCGTATTTTTCGGCCAGCATGGCTATATCTCTGGCTTGTGATGCCGGGTTACAGCTTACATATACAATTTTCGGCGGGGCCATCTCTAAAATTTTTGCCACTACACTGGGATGCATTCCTACACGAGGGGGGTCGGTAATAATAACATCAGGTTTGCCATTGGCAGCAATAAAATCATCGTTTAAAACATCTTTCATATCGCCGGTATAAAAAGATGTATTACCTATACTATTGATGCGCGCATTTTCTTTAGCATCTTCAATAGCTTCGGGCACTGATTCTACACCCACTACATGTTTTGCATTTTTAGATACAAACAAAGCAATGGTGCCCGTACCGGTATATAAATCATATACCACCTCGTTACCTTTTAAATCAGCAAAATTCCGGGTAATTTTATATAACTGGTATGCCTGTTTTGAGTTTGTTTGGTAAAACGATTTTGGCCCCACTTTAAATTTAAGCCCTTCCATCTCCTCAAACATAAACTCGTTGCCACTAAAGCAATATACAGGTAAATCGTAAATAGTGTCGTTGCCTTTTTGATTTATTACATATAATAATGATGTAATTTGCGGGAACGTTTTTTTTATATGACTTAGCAGTTCGTTTATTTTTTCTTTATCGTTATCGTAAAAAGAGAACACGCACATAATTTCGCCGGTGGTTGATGTGCGTATAATCATAGTACGCATTAAACCCGCTTTATCTCTAATATTAAAAAAAGGATAGCCTTTTTCAATAGCAAACCTTTTTACTTCGTTACGTATTTGGTTAGATGGGTCGGGCTGTAAATGGCAATGTTGTATATCCAGTACTTTATCAAACGCACCCGATACGTGAAAACCGCAACCATTATGATTTACTATAACCTCTTTGTTTTTTATCTCCTCCGCCGTAAGCCATTTTTTATTTGAAAACCCAAAATCGAGTTTATTGCGGTAATAGTAAATTTCTTCGCAACCCAATATGTCAATCATTTGCCCTACCTCAACTTTAGCCAAACGCTTAAAGGCATTTACCACCTGATTTTGTTTATAATACAGTTGTGCTTTATAATTAAAATTTTGCCATTTGCAGCCGCCACAGGTGCCGAAATGCTGGCAGGGTGCTTCTACTCTGTGCTCAGATGGTTTTACCAACTGCGTTATTTTAGCAAAACCAAAAGCCCGTTTTTTTTTATATACATTAATGTTGCAAATATCTCCGGGCACGGCACCTTCAACAAACACTACCCATTCGTTTATTTTAGAAACCCCTAACCCTTCCGACGAGATATCTACAATATCAATATTTTCAAATGCTTTTTGTGTAAATTTTTTACTCATCTCCGTAAAATATAGGGCTTGGTTGTTTCTTTTTATTAGGTTGATAAAGCGGTTGCTGCTGATACAAAGGTTGCTGAGGCTGGCCTTCTACCGGCATTTCCCTTTGTTTACCACCGGCTTGTTTGTATTTGCGGTAATAATACATAATAGGTGCATATAAATCATAACCATCGTGTGTTAAAATAAACTGATTATCTACACGCCAGGCATAACGCCTAAAATCTTCAAAATCTACAGTTTCATCTTCAGTTAATTGCCTCAAAATTTCGGGGTTAAGTTTTTTACTTACTTCTTCCTGTATTAAAATATCCTGAAATATTTGTTGCAGCTTGGTTTGTTCCCTTCCCTTACGGCTAAACCTATCATACAAAGCTGTTATCGGGCTATTAAATGCGTCAACTCCTCGTGGAGCGGCATGCTGCTGAATATAACGCTTCATATAATCAATCTCATTGGGTTTAATTTTATTGGCCACAACAGTAACGCTTTGCATGTTTA
>DATFTU010000644.1:0-6639 GCA_035261565.1 Bacteroidia bacterium | reverse complement strand
ATTAAAATATCGCGCAGTAAAAAATCGGTTTTAACCATTTCATTGTTTTCACCGGCAGTAAAAAATTTATCTCCACCGCCTGCCAGATAATCACTTGTAGCTACATAATATGTAGTATTAGCATCAAATGGTTTTCCGTTTATAGTAATGTTAGTAGCCTTTTTATCCGTTATGGTAAACCTAATGCCGGCAACAGGTGCCCCATCTTTTTCGGCAATAAAATCCAGCAGCTTAGTTAATCTTTCGGGACTTAGTTTAATAAGCACCAATTTATTCTCAAAAGGCATAAGTTCAAACATGCTGCCAACCATAATATCACCTTGCGGCACCGATGTACGTAAGCCTCCATTGTTAAACATGGCAAAGGTATTTACAGTATCTACATTAGGCAGGTGTTTAACTCTGTCAAAAATTGCCTCCGCAAAAAAGTTGCCTAAAGTACTTTCAGGTGTTTTTTTAGTAAGTGCAACGGGCGTTGTGCCAATTACTTCATGCATTTTACCATCTAAGCTTTGCTTATAGGGTTGTATGGTTTTTACTATTTGAGAGTCAACTACATTATCGCTTACAACAACGTGCTGAGGCGTGGTTTGCTGAACCGACAAATGCTTACTACTGCAAGAAAGCAGCAAAAGAACAGCACCTGCAAAGCCAAATTTTAGGACGGGTTTAAAGTTTTTATACATTTTTACAAATGTACTGGGCAATTGTAATTATAAAAATTATTTTTGTTACCATTATGTTAAAATCTGAAACTAAAATACGTGTGCGTTATGGCGAAACCGACCGTATGGGATATGCCTATTATGGAAATTATGCCCAGTACTATGAAGTGGCTCGTGTAGAAACACTGCGCAAAATTGGCTTTAGCTATAAAGAAATTGAAGATAAAGGCATTTTATTACCCGTATTAGATTTTACCATACAATACAAAAAACCCGCCTTTTATGATGATGAGCTCACCATTATTACTACCGTAAAAGAGTTGCCAGGTGTGCGTTTTACTTTTCATTACGAGTGCTTTAATGATAAAAAAGAGTTGCTAAATACAGGTGCGGTAACACTTGTTTTTGTTGACAGAGAGCGTAACAAACCTTGTACCCCACCCGATTGGTTTATGGATGAAGTAGAAAAATATTTTACGCATGATTAAGTTTTTTAAACCCATTTTATTGCTGTGTTTAATAAGCACATCGGTGCTTAAAGCACAAACAAGCAAAGGCTCTTATCAGTTTAATGTAGATAATTTTCCGACGGTATATGGCGGAAACGTAGAGTTTAAGCGTTTTTTACACGATCATTTAGTGTATCCGGCTGATGGCATTAAACAAAAAACAGAAGGTACAGTACAACTTACATTTATTGTAACTAAAGAAGGAAAAACAACAAATGCAACCGTATTTAAATCATTGAGCCCCGAAACAGATAAAGAAGCTTTACGCTTATTGAGTTTGTTGGAATGGGTTCCTGCTAAAAAAGAAGGTGTACCTGCCAACGTAAATTTTAATTTAGACATTCCTTTTTCTATCTCAAAATATAAAAAACAAGTTAAAGAACGTGGTTTTGATACAGCACCTTATATTGATATACCCACCGATAGTTCTTTAAATATTTATGAAACTGCCGAACGTTCGCCTGTTTTTAATAATACAGAAAAAACATTTACTGAGTTTATTTACTCAAACCTTGAATACCCCGATGTGGCTGCCAGGCAAAATATTGAAGGAAAAGTTCAGTTAAGTTTTGTAGTAGAGGCTGATGGTATGGTATCTAATATTAAAGTGCTAAATGGGGGCATTTCAGGAGGCTGTAATGAAGAGGCCATACGTGTAATAGGCCTAACCAAATGGCAACCGGCTGTAAAAAACAATAAATATGTACGTTACCGCATGAGCTTTACGATGAGCTTTTCGCTTAAAAACAGTTTTAAAGATAACAGCAATGGCACCCAGCGCTCGTGGGGGCAATAATTTGGCTTAGTTGTGGTGGTACTTTTCTCCTTTAATAATAGTAAAGGCCCTGTACAATTGTTCACAAAACAAAAGCCTTATCATTTGGTGCGAAAAAGTAAGTTTAGAAAAACTGATTAGAGGATATTTTTTTCTCATTTCATCCGTAAAACCATAAGGTCCGCCAATAGTAAAACATATACTTTTTTTACCTGCATTTAAAATATGTTGAATTTGATTGGCCAACTGTACCGAAGAAAACTCTTTACCTGTTTCATCTAACAAAAACACCGTATCATACTTAGTAAGATGGGCAAGAAGTTGTTTTTCTTCTTCCTGCTTTTGTTCAGCAATGGTTTTGTTGCGTATAGTTTTGTTAATAGATATGGTAATGGTTTCAAAAGATGTATAGCGTGTTAAGCGTTTGGTAAACTCTTGTACACCTTGTTCAACAAAACTTTGGTCGGTTTTATCTATTTGCAGCAAAATTATTTTCACCCGGTAAAGGTATTATAGTTTTATGTTTTACGCCTTGTTACTTTAAAACTTTATATAATTTTGAGCACAGATGAAATCCTACATAAAAAAACACCAGGCTAACTTTAATTTTAAAAACTTTGTAAAACAGGCTTTTGCCGAAGATGTTGGCAAGGGTGACCACACTACCCTCGCCACACTTAAAAAAAAGCAAAGCGGCAACATGCAACTATTGGTTAAAGAAGATGGTATATTGGCTGGGGTTGAGGCCGCCCGTTTCATTTTAAAAAAAGTTAACCCTAAAATAAAATTTACTGAGAAAATAAAAGACGGTACCATAGTAAAAAAAGGAGATATAGCTTTTATAATTAGCGGGCCAACCTACCAATTACTTACTGCCGAGCGTTTGGTTTTAAATATTATGCAGCGCATGAGCGGTGTTGCCACTAAAACCCATCACTTACAAACATTATGTAAAGGCACGCACGCTAACGTTATTGATACCCGCAAAACAACTCCCCTTTTTCGTTTTTTTGAGAAATGGGCTGTAGTTATTGGGGGTGGCGCAAACCACCGGTATGCTTTGTACGATATGGTTTTAATAAAAGATAATCATATAGATTTTGCAGGCGGCATAACCCAAGCCATTGATGCTGCCAATTTATATTTAAAGAAAAACAAACTAAAATTGGCCATTGAAGTTGAATGCAGGAGTATAAACGACGTAAAAAAAGTACTGGCACATGGTAAAGTAAACCGCATTTTGCTTGATAATTTTACCCCTGCCTTAGTAAAACAGGCCGTTGCTTTAATTAAAGGAAAGTACGAAACCGAAGCCTCGGGTGGTATTACTGAAAAAACTATTCGCAGTTATGCTTTGGCGGGTGTAGACTTTATATCGGTTGGTGCTTTAACCCATCATGTTAAAAGTTTAGATTTAAGCCTAAAGGCTATTAAGTAATGAACCAAACCAAAGCCTTAAACAAATTAATTATAGTGGCCGCACTTGGTTACTTTGTTGACATTTATGATTTGCTTTTATTTGGTGTTGAACGTGTACAAAGCTTAAATGAAATTCTCCCTATTCAGTTTCCTAATCTCGACCTTCAAAAATTAGCAGAATTAAATGCCTATTATGGTAAGCAATTACTTAACTGGCAAATGGCAGGGATGCTTATTGGTGGCATATTTTGGGGTATTTTGGGAGATAAAAAAGGCAGACTGTCTGTTCTATTTGGTTCTATATTAACTTACTCTATTGCTAACATTGCCAATGGCTTTGTAAATAGTACCGATTGGTATGCCGCTTTACGTTTTATATCGGGTTTTGGTTTGGCAGGCGAGCTTGGCGCAGGCATAACCTTGGTTAGCGAAACCATGAGTAAAGAAAAACGAGGCATTGGTACCATGATAGTGGCAACTGTTGGCGTATTTGGTGCTGTGGTTGCCGGTTTTATGGGCGATGCATTTAACAGGTGGGGCTTAGGCTGGCGTTATTCTTATTATTTAGGTGGTGCAATGGGTTTGGCTTTGTTAATACTTCGTATAGGCGTTTTTGAATCGGGGATGTTTAATAGCATAAAACAAGAAAATGTTAGTAAAGGCAACTTTTTTCAGCTTTTTGGTAATAGAAAGCGTTTACTAAAATACCTGTGTATAATTTTTGTTACCGTACCTGTTTGGTATGCCATGGGTACCCTGGTTATTTTTTCGCCCGAATTATTTGCCAAACTAAGCGGAAACCCTTTAAATGCTAAATTAGTTACCGGTGGCAAAGCTATTATGTATGCTTACTCGGGCATTACGGTGGGGGACTTAATATGCGGGGCAGTGTCGCAATGGTTAAAAAGCAGAAAAAAGACTTTGTTCATTTTCTTATTACTAACAGTTATAAGCATTATTATTTATTTTATTATAGGTGGCCAATCAGTAACTATATTTTACGGATGCATAGTTTTTGTAGGTTTTGCTACAGGTTATTGGGCTGTTTTTATAAGCACGGCATCTGAGCTGTTTGGAACTAATATTAGAGCCACAGCCACCACTACAGCCCCTAATTTTGTAAGGGGTTCAACTATTTTAATATCGTATTTATTAACCTTAATGACTATGATTTTTGGCAAAGAGGGCTTAACTGCAACCATTGTTACAGGGGTTATTATTATACTTATTGCCTTTTTTTCGCTTTACCATCTGGAGGAAACTTTTGGCAAAGACTTAGATTATATAGAAGAAAATTAATTTGCCGTATTTTTGTTAAAACCGACCGTTAAAAAAATTATTTACCCGTTTATTGGCTGCTAATTAATTTTTGTTTAAAATTGCACCTTAAAGTAAAAGTTAAAAAAAACTTATTTTTTGATTATGAAGAAATTATACTACGCCGCGTCTTTGTTAGCTGTTGTATCTTTATCGGTACTAACCGGTTGTAAAAAAGATACTGTAGCATTTCCTACAAACCCGCAAAGCAATGGTACATATCCTGACTTAGCTTACACAACCCCTTGGTTTCCAACAATTTCTGATGCTGATGGTATTTTTATTTCAGCTCAGGTAACCGATGAAAAAACAGTAATTATCAGTCCGTTTGTAAATTCGTATGAATATGGGATGGCTAAAGTGGCCGGTTCTACCGGTAATTTTAGCAGCCTGGTTGATGTGGGAACAGTTACTTTAAATGATTCGGTTTTAGTTAAAGGAAGTGATTTTTCTTATTTATCGTCTATATCAAACTTTACCTTAAATCTTGGCAATGGTGCTGTTTGGAATATTGGCGGAAATGCTTTTACAGCAACAAATACCAACCCAACATATACATATAGCCCTACTCTTTGGGATTCTAAATGGGCTCCTGTTTATCCAAGAACTTTATATCCATTACCTGTACGCCCTACTATTACCCATTTAGATAGTACTTCCACACCTGCCGATTCGGCTTACTATAATGCCAATAAAAGCACTATTACAACCTATTTATCAGACTCTACTACCCATGTTAATGATTCTATCTATAACCGTACCGTTCAATACGAAATTCCTATTAAAAACTACACAGCTAACGCCGATTCGGTATTTATTTATATGACCGACGATAAAGGATTTGTTTATAAAAGAACTGCATTACCTACTGACTCTTTAGCTACATTTAAACCGAACGATTTTTTAGGTTATTCCAGCTACGACTTAACTACATTTAAACTACAGGTAAACGCTATTAATTATCAAAACGCCATTATTAATTCTAAAAAATACTATTTCTTAAAAATGGCAAGTGCCATTAAATATTATCAGGCAACTAAATAGTATTACGAATATGTTAAACAAAAAATCCGCTTCTTTAGGAGCGGATTTTTTGTTTTCTATTTTTATCCAAATTAGAAATTTGGTTTTAACAAATACTTGGTATAAAAATCGGTAATAACTTTTACAGCTTCATCGGCTGTATCTACTACATGCACACGCTCTAAATCTTCTTTATTTACGTTGTGCTCTTCTTCCATCATGGTACTTTTAACCCAATCTAACATACCTTGCCAGTATTTTTTACCAACCAATACTACCGGAAACTCTCCAATTTTACTGGTTTGCACTAAAGTTAATGCCTCAAATAACTCATCTAAAGTACCAAAGCCGCCAGGCAGGGCTATAAACCCTTGCGAATATTTTAAGAAGATAGTTTTACGTACAAAAAAGTAATTAAAATCAATGCTTTTATCCCTATCAATATAATCGTTAGGTTTTTGCTCAAAGGGCAATTCAATATTTAAACCTACCGATTTGCCATTACCTTTTTTAGCCCCCTTATTAGCAGCTTCCATTATACCAGGGCCGCCACCTGTTATAACGCCATATCCTTCAAGGGTTAGTTTATAAGCAATTTCTTCGGCCAATAAATAGTAAGGGTTTTGCGGTTTTGTACGGGCGCTGCCAAATATAGAAACACATGGGCCTATACGAGCCATACGCTCAAAACCATCTACAAACTCACTCATTATTCTAAATATTTGCCAGCTATCGGTTGCTTTAATCTGGCTCCAGTCTTTATTTTGAAAGGCTTTCCGTATTCTCTCTTCGCTATTTTCAGTCATAAGTATTTGTCTCCGTTTTTTTGTTCTGATTTTCTATCCACATAAAAATATGCGGGTTCGATTTGTAGTGTTCTATATCTTTATCCAATAAAATTACACAAAAATCTATAAAAGGTAAAATACCA
>DATFTU010000643.1:0-3466 GCA_035261565.1 Bacteroidia bacterium | reverse complement strand
CATGATCTACGTGACCTATAGTTCCAACATTTACGTGGGGTTTGTTACGTTCGAATTTTTCTTTAGCCATTTTTTTTGTTTTTTGATTTGTTTATTTTATTTATTACCTATTTTATTTTAATACTACTTATAGAGCTGTTGAGCAGGATTGAACTGCCGACCTCTTCCTTACCAAGGAAGTGCTCTACCACTGAGCTACAACAGCTAGTGAGGCTGCATTGCTACTTTTTGGAGCGGAAGACGGGTCTCGAACCCGCAACCTCCAGCTTGGAAGGCTGGAGCTCTACCAATTGAGCTACTTCCGCTTGCAATTGTTGCTTTTCTTAAAAAAAGCGGCTTTTAAACCGCTTTTTTAAATGTCAAATAAGCAATTGACCTGAGTGGGGTAAGATGGATTCGAACCACCGAAGACGAAGTCAGCAGATTTACAGTCTGCCCCATTTGGCCACTCTGGTATTACCCCGCACAAGAGCCGAAAACTGGAATCGAACCAGCGACCTACTGATTACAAGTCAGTTGCTCTACCAGCTGAGCTATTTCGGCGTTTTTGGTTGTGTCTTTTACAAAGAACGTTGTTTTCCTTCAAAAAAGGAGTGCAAATGTAGGCATAATATTTGAGCAGATCAAAAAATATTTAAAAAAAATCACTAAAAATTGTGTTTTTTTTTCTCCAGGTAATTTTGAAGCAATAAAACAGCACTTAACATATCCACTGTTTCTTTATTCTGGCGTTGCTTTTTAGTGCTGCCGGCCGCAATCATGGCTTGTTGCGACATTACGGATGTAAACCGTTCATCCAGCATTTCTATTTTTAGCTGTGGGTATTTTTCTTTTAGTTTTCTGGTAAAACCAATTACGTGTTGGGCAGTATCTGACGGGGTATTGTCTAACCTTTTCGGGTTTCCTATCACAATGCACTCTACCTGCTCTTTTTTCAAGTAATTGTCTATAAAATCAAAAAGTGTTTGGGTATGAATGGTAGTAAGGCCTGTGGCAATTATTTGCAAAACATCGGTTACCGCAATACCGGTGCGCTTAGTGCCGTAATCTATTGAAAGTATGCGTGCCAATTTAATTCATAGAAGCCTGTACAAAGGCTACAAACAAAGGGTGTGGCTTTTCTACCGTACTTTTATATTCCGGGTGAAACTGTACGCCAATAAAGAAAGGGTGTTTTTTAATTTCCACAATTTCTACCAATCCGGCTGCAGGGTTAACACCCGAAAGCACTAAGCCGGCAGCTTCAAATTGTTTGGTGTACTCATTATTAAACTCATATCGGTGGCGGTGGCGCTCGGTAATATCAGCTTCGTGGTAAATTTTTGAAGCCAAAGTGCCCTCTTCTAAATGGCACGGGTAAGCCCCTAAGCGCATGGTGCCACCCATGTGCGATATGTTTTTTTGAGCTTCCAGTAAATCAATAACTGGGCTGCTGGTAGCAGGGTTCATTTCTCTACTATGAGCATCTTTTAAGCCTAATACGTTACGCGCAAACTCAATTACAGCGCATTGCATACCCAAACAAATACCTAAAAACGGAATATTATTCTCGCGGGCATGTTTAATAGTAAGTATTTTTCCTTCAATACCACGGCTGCCAAAACCGGGTGCCACCAAAATGCCCTTAAGGCCTTTTAGTTTTTCAGCAATATTTTCTTCGGTTAAATTTTCTGAATGTATCCACTCTACCACCACTTTGCACTCATTTACAGCGCCCGCATGTACAAAAGCTTCTGATATTGATTTGTAGGAATCTTTTAACTCAACATACTTACCAATTAAACCAATTTTTATTTCTTTTTTAGGGTGATGTAATTTGTGCAAAAATTGTTTCCACTGGGCTAAATCAACTTGTGTGTGGGTGTTATCTAACCCTAATTTTTTTAAAACAATAGCATCTAAATGCTCTCTTTCCATCAATAACGGAACTTCATAAATGCTCGATGCATCGCGGGCTTCAATTACTGCATCAACTTCTACATTACAAAATAGGGCAAGTTTTCTGCGGATATCTTTATTAAGTGCATGCTCGGCACGGCAAACCAATACATCGGGCTGCACACCGCTTTCTAATAGCAGTTTTACCGAGTGCTGGGTTGGTTTGGTTTTTAATTCGCCTGTGGTTGACAGGTATGGTAGTAAAGTTAAATGCACCACCATGCAGTTATGCCCAAGCTCCCATTTCAATTGCCTAACGGCTTCAATATACGGTAAAGACTCAATATCGCCCACAGTTCCGCCAATTTCGGTAATTACAAACTGAAACTGCCCTGTTTTACCAAGTTCTTTAATACGGTTTTTAATTTCATCGGTTATATGCGGAATTACCTGTACGGTTTTCCCTAAATAATCTCCTCGGCGTTCTTTTTCAATTACGTTTTGGTAAATTCTGCCTGTAGTAACGTTATTGGCGCGCGATGTTGGTACGTTTAAAAAACGCTCGTAATGCCCTAAATCTAAGTCAGTTTCGGCTCCATCATCAGTAACGTAACACTCACCATGCTCATATGGATTAAGGGTTCCGGGGTCAACATTTATATAGGGGTCAAGCTTTTGGATAGTGGCTGTATAGCCCCTTGCCTGAAGTAATTTTGCTAAAGATGCTGAAATGATTCCTTTACCAAGTGATGAGGTTACCCCACCGGTAACAAAAATAAATTTAGTGTTGTTTTGCATAACAGTTTTTTAAAAACTGTGTGCAAAGATAGCTTTTTTGTGTACGCAGAGCCTGCTTAATTCACAATTGTTTAAAGAATTGGCAAGAATGTTATTAAGAATTTTTCCGATTAAAAATCGAATTTATACCCCACTCCTTTTATGGTTTTAATATAGTCGTCGCCAAGCTTTTCGCGTAGTTTACGTACGTGCACATCAATAGTTCTATCACCAACAACTACTTCGTTACCCCAAACATGCTGTAAAATAAACTCGCGGCTAAACACTTTACCCGGTTTGCTGATTAAAAGAGCAAGTAACTTAAATTCTTTTTTAGGAAAAGATATTTCCACCTCATTTTTTATAACCATGTGCCTGTCTTTCTCTAAGCGGATACCGCCAACCTCAATTATACTGCTTGGCTCATCTCCGGCCACCGAGCTGCCTCTGCGTAATAAAGCTTTAATGCGGCTAACAAGTACACGGGGTTTAATAGGCTTGGTTATATAATCATCGGCTCCCACATCAAAACCAGCTATTTGCGAGTAATCTTCATTACGGGCAGTTAAAAATGCAATAATCGTATTTTTTAATGAGCCAATCTGCCTGATTTCTCGGCAAGTTTCAATGCCATCCATACCGGGCATCATAACATCAAGCACAATTAAATCAGGAGATAGTTTTTCGGCTTCTTTTATAGCATCCACACCATTATTAGCAGTGTGCACCTCAAAATTTTCTTTCTCTAAATTATAACTTAAAAAATCAAGTATATCTTGTTCGTCATCAACCAGTAAAATTTTTATACGTT
>DATFTU010000642.1:0-3084 GCA_035261565.1 Bacteroidia bacterium | reverse complement strand
CACTATGTTTGTGGTTAACAAACAAAAAAACGGAGCTAATGCGCAACTAAAAGCTATTGGCACCATTCATACAGAAAACATGGATGGAGTTACTAAATACCTGAAACAGTTTATTGATAAAAATATACCCGGCAATCAGGTTGATTTATTTTTAAGCGGAGAAAATGGCGATGCCAGGTATTTGCCTTATTATTTGGCTTGTCAAAATTTGTTACCTGGTATTCCTGTTGAACGTTTTAAGCATTTATGTGGAGAGTATGCTACAGCATGTGCCTTTGGGCTTTGGCTGGCCTGCCATAAAATTAAGCACAATAATTTAAGCAGGGTACTCATATATAATAACTTTAGAGGAAAGCAACATAGCTTTATGTTAGTAGAGAATGCTTAATCTAACTACAATAAAAAAAATATTCCTTAGCATTTTATCTGCCTTACTGGGCGGTATTTTTATTTTTTCTGCTTATGCCAAGTTATATCCTATTGAGCCTTTTGAATATACTTTTGTCGATTTGGGTTTATCTAATTGGCAACTGGCTCCTTTTATGGCCCGTTTACTTATAGGGCTGGAGTTTTTAATTGGCGTTTTACTTATATTAAATATTTTACTTAAAAAGTTTACGTATAAACTGGGCATTGCAACACTTATTATATTTTGTATTTATTTAATACTTCAATTAATTATTTCGGGTAATAAAGGTAATTGTGGTTGTTTTGGTACAACCATTTACATGTCGCCATTAAATGCACTTTTAAAAAACATAGCCATGCTGGCTGTTTTTATTGCTTTATATATTTACCATAGTGGCTTTAGTTTTGGCAGGTTTTCAAAATATATTGTAATTGCAGTTTCTATCATTGCATGTGCATTGCCTTTTATTTTAAACCCGGTTCAGTTAGATTATGCCGAAGCTTATTTAAACAAACCCGAAACTAATTTTGCCTTGCCGTTAGATACGTTGTATAAAAATGCCACCTTAAGCCAACCACCCAAAACGTTAAGTAAAGGCAAACATGTTGTGTTGTTTTTTAGCCTTACTTGTTCGCATTGCCGTATTGCCGCAAAAAAGGTGCGTACTATTAATAAGCTAAACCCTGCTATTCCTTTTTACATGGTATTAAATGGCAAAGAAGAAAAACTAACTCCATTTTTTGACGATACGCATACCGAAGGCATAGACCATTGCATGCTAAAAGGTCAACCATTTACCTATTTGGCAGGTGTGTCTTTACCTGTAATTTATTTGGTAAATAATGGTGTGGTGGAGCACCAGCTTGATTATATTACGCTTGACCAAAAGGAGCTTGAAAATTGGTTAGCCAAGCCTTAATTCGGTGCGTATGCGTTGCCATACCGCTAAACCCGTACCTAATACCATAAGCATACAGCCTAACCAAAGTAAATTAATATAAGGAAACATAAAAGCTTGCATTACTATAAAATCTTTTTGGTTTGTTTTTCTTTCGCTTACCATAATACCAACTGAACCATCTTCGGGGTTTATTTTCCAAAAGGTTAGCCGTAAACCAAGTTCTGGTATCGAGTCTGAAACGGGCTCTATCCTGTCTTTAATGATATGGTATTTAGGATAAGCTTTGTGTATTTTAGTATCTATATCGTATGCTTTTAAAACTGCTGTAACCCAAATAGATGAATCATTTTTTTGATATTGTTCTTTTGAAATATTAGTCTTTAAAGAATCTAAAATAATAATCGAGTTTGATGAGTAAATAGTATCATGCAGGTGTATAACATTATCTTGGGGTTCCGTATAATCATGTACGGTTTGTTCGTTTACATTATCCAAATCGGCATACGTTACGTGGGTATATATATCATATGCCGGAAACCTGCGTGTATCTGGTTCGGCTATATTACCCATGCGGGCATTCATCTGTACTTTAGGTGATAACTCAAATTGTTTTACAAATTTGTTTTGCTCTCGTAAAAAATACTCCACCCTAAAATTCATATTAACACCGGTTTTGTTTTTACCGCTATAACTAACATAATAAGGCCCCATAGGCAATGTATCTCCTTTAGTAAGTAAAATGTTTTTCTTGTCGTCAAAGTCTTTCCCTAAAGATGAAACACTTTTTTGCGATGTATTTTTAGATAACGTGGTTTTTTTAGATGTAGATATTAAAGCCCCGATAAGCAATAAAGCAAAACCAACATGTGCCATAGACGGGCCAATATGTTTAATGTGCCCTTTTAAAATACGTACCCAATAAGTTATGTTAGCAAACAAAGCAAAGCCAGATGTTATAAGTAATGCCGAATAGGTTATGTAATTTGTTTTTTGTGTAGATGAAGCTTCGTTCCACCCGTGCGAAAAATATAAAGCTGCCGATGCCACCCCGCCAAAAGCAACAGCAAGCAAAGCAGATATACGCAGGTTTTTAAAAAACTGTTTTTTATCGGTATCTTTATATTTAAAAAATTGGCCGATAGCAAGTAATAAGGCAATAATAATAGCAAATGGAATTTGCCATGCATTGTATTTATCAATGGTAAAGGGGGCTTTACTCATACCAAACATTTTGTTGAATATTGGAATAGAAGTAAAAATGCTAATAGTTACAGCTGATAAAAACAGCACAAACGATGCAACAAACAACCAAAACTCACGACTATAAATTCCTTCGTCTTTTTCATCTTTAGGAAATTCAATAAAATAACCTGTAAACAATAAAACTAAAGAAGCTGATCCCCAAACTGTAAGTAAAATAGTTGGCTGAATGTTAAAGGCAAAAACAAGCAGAAAAAAAGTAACCGTTAAGCACATGTATGCAAACGACAACACCTTAAGTTGTTGTAATAAGTAAACACTTAAAAACACAAAAGTTAACAGATACAGCAGCAGTTGTTTTTGCATGCCTAAATCGGTAAAAGCATGCACCGATGCATTACCCAAAATACCACTACGGGTTAAAAAGGTTGAATAAAGTACCAATAAAAAGGTTATTAAAGCAAGCAACAGCCCTGAAAAAATAGAATTGCCTTTATTTTTATTTACCAACATTAAATGTGCTGCACCAACTAAAGTTAGCCAGGGCACCATGGATGCGTTTTCTACCGGGTCC
>DATFTU010000641.1:0-3251 GCA_035261565.1 Bacteroidia bacterium | reverse complement strand
TAAACCTTAACGAGGTAGAAAAACATACTTTAAAAGTTGAAATCTTACCCCTTAAAATTAATGCAACAACAGTTGAGTTTGTTATTCCTAAACTTACACCGGGTAATTACTGGCCTACAAATTATATTAGGTTTTATTCAGGTTTTAAGGCCTATGATAAAAACAATATCAGGCTCCGTACAAAAAGAAAGAAAAATAAAATAATTATTTATGGGGCGAATAAACTTGATAGGCTTTGTTATTCGGTTAAGCAAAACATGGGCGATAAAAAAATATGGGATAATGTTTTTGGTTGCGGTGGCACAGTGTTTCGTAAAAACGCATTTCTATTAAATTTTGATTTAGTAGCCGGGTATTTTAAAGGATATGATAAGCTGCCTATAGAAATTGAGGTTATTAAACCGCAAGATTTATATGCAAGCACGGCTCAGCAATTAATTAGGCAAACACCTGTGCAGGATAATTTTATGGTGAAAAATTACTTCGATTTAGTTGATAAACCTACCATGTATTGCAAACCTGATACTACTTCATTTTTGGTTGGTAACAGTAAATTTTATATTTCGGTGTATGCCGAACAGGGCAATATAAAGGCCACACGCCTTAAACCCACCCTGAAAAAAATAATAACATCCGTTAATGATTTTTTTGGTTTTTTGCCTGTTAGCGAGTATCATTTTTTAATTTATGCTGTTAAGCCCGATAGCTTAAAAGGATACATAAACAGGTTAGGATTATATTCTGCCTTAGAACACATGAACTGTTCCGTTTATTATGGTGAAGATCTGGCTGATACCAATATAGTAAAATCTATTTTTACAGATGATGCCATGCACGAATTTCTGCATTTGTGGGCACCCCTTACTATACATACAGATAAAATTGAAGACTATAATTTTGAAACTCCTGATATGTCGGAAAATATTTGGTTTTATGAGGGCTTTACCGATTATTTAACAGCTTATATAATTGGTAAGTATAAATTACGGGATAGTTTTTTTGAAAATAGTTTATTAGCAGCTATAAGTTCTGCAAAAAAACAAAAGGCTATTTCGTTTACCCAAAACTGTTTAAGTTTACAAAGCCATTCTGTTTTTACTGCGTTAAAAAAATATCACCGCTTAGATAATTGTTACGAAAGAGGGAAACTTGTTGCCTTTTGTTTAGACCTTGAGTTAATGAAACTTAGTAACAATTCTTTTCGCCTGAAAAACCTGATGGCTAAGCTATATGATACTTATGCCTTTAAACAAAAGTGTAAGGATAATGAATTTGCCGATGTGTTGATTAGCTTAACATATCCTCAAATAAAACCTTTTATTGATAAATATGTAAAAGGAGATGAACTGCCCCCTTATCAAGATTATCTTGCCTTATTAGGGTGGAGATATATTGAAAACAATGAAAAGATAAGTAGTTACGGAGCATATAATTTTGGATATAGGCCTGCATCAAAAAATATATTTATGAAAGATGTAAAGCATAGTGCTATAAAAATTCAAAATAATGATACCCTGTTAGAGGTCAACGGCAAGCCCCCGGGCAACGATTGGTCTGATTTTTTCTTTCCTCAAAAAAACGATTCTATACAAATTAAAGTAAACCGAAACGGAAATGTGCTGTACTTGAAAGGCCTGGCAAACGATTACAGAAAAATACAAGGCAACGGACTTTTAAGAACTTACAATTGGCAAACCCGACAAGTTTTTTTTGCCGATTTTTTTGGTATTAGCCCCAAAGATTAATATACCATTTATTTTTAAAACCATACCATTTAAAAAGAAAGTGCCACCGTTTAAAAAAGTGGCCCCTTTAAGGCTATTTGATGTTTTAAATTTGATTAACCAATTAAAACAAATAAGCCATGATTATTTTAGAAAACAATGCCGCCCTGCTTAACGATATAGTTTTTAAAAGCCGCAACAAAAACTATGGGGCTTATGTAATTAGAAACGAATATGGTAACACCATCTTAAAATCGTTGGGAGTAACCATTTTATTTTTTGCAGCAATATCTTTATTAGCTTTTTGGTTAAATAATACAGCCGAAATTGAAAAGAAGATAGAATTGGCTACAACCAATATTTTACCTCCGATTGAGACATATTCAGTAGAAATGAATGTTACTCCTGTGCAAAAAAGAGAGCGTGTAGCCATAAGTACTCCACCGCCTGTAAATAATGCAAACACAACAGAGGTTAGTACCAATATAAATGATAATGCGGTTGAGCATCAAACAGACCCTATACAAACTAATGAGGCCACAAGTAATGCAAATACGCAAACCGGTAACCCCGATGCTGCACCGGGTACCGGAACAGGCAATAATCCCACCGGAGAGGTTGAAAGCCCCGGTGGCGGAGAACTTAACAGCCCGGCAACAACTATGCCTGATGTATTACCAAGTTTTGAGAATATGGCGGCTTTCCTTCAAAAAAATCTAAAATACCCCGAACTGGCTAAAGAAGAAAATGTATCGGGCAAAGTAGTGATTAATTTTATTGTGAACGAAGAAGGTAAAGTAGTGAGTGTTACCCCTCTTAACCGTATTGGTTATGGCTGTGATGAAGAAGCTTTACGTGTAGTTAGGCTTATGCAAAACTGGAAACCGGGAATGGTAAAAGGTAAACCCGTTAAAGTAAGTTTTAGCCTGCCAATTGTGTTTAAATTACAATAAACCGTACTTTTGCACGCTTGTATACCACCAAAAATATTCAGCCATACGATAAAAAACTGCTCGATGAGGGGGCTTTATTACCTCTTATGGAGCAGTTTTATACCATACAGGGCGAAGGTTTTAATACCGGTAAGGCAGCCTATTTTATCCGTTTAGGGGGCTGCGATGTGGGCTGCCACTGGTGCGATGTAAAAGAAAGTTGGGATGCGTCTATCCATCCGCTCACCAAAACAGAGGATATAATTAAAAATGTTTTAGCGTATAATGCCAAATCGGTTGTAGTTACTGGTGGGGAGCCGCTTATGTATAACCTTACCGAGCTTACCCGCCAGCTTAAAGAAAAAAATATTGAAACTTTTATTGAAACATCGGGGGCCTATAAATTAACAGGAAATTGGGATTGGGTTTGCTTATCGCCCAAAAAAACAATGGTGCCTTTACGCGAGGTTTATGATAAAGCACACGAGTTAAAAATAATAGTTTACAATAAACATGATTTTATTTGGGCTGAAGAAGAGGCTAAAAAGGTTAATAAAAACTGTTATTTGTTTTTACAACCCGAATGGAGCAAGCA
>DATFTU010000640.1:0-3738 GCA_035261565.1 Bacteroidia bacterium | reverse complement strand
TGTAAAAAATATACTATCGGTTAACTCAGCTAACGATGAGATTTTAAAATTATCAGATATAAACACCAAAGAAACAGCTATTATTAATGATAAATTTAATGAAGAGTTGAAGGGGTTTAAGCCTCAGTTTGATGCTGAAGCCAATATAAAACTAAACTCATATCAACCAAATAAACTGGTTTATGAAACCAATGCAAAAACCAGTCAGCTGGCTGTATTTTCTGAGATTTACTACCCGAAAGGATGGGTTGCTACAATTGATGGTAAGGAAAGTCCGTATGTGAATGCAGACTATGTTTTACGTGCCATGGTTATACCTGAAGGTAAACATACGGTAGAATTTAATTTTAAACCTGCTGTGTATGTAGTGGGGGAAAAAATATCGATGGCTGGATCTATTTTAGTGATACTTATTTCTTTTGGCGGTTTGTTTTACGGTTACAAGAAAGAACAAGCAGCAGCTTAGCGATTTTTATTTCTTACCTTTATAATACTACCCCATATTAAATGGAGCAATTGACACAAAATTTGAAGAGTGGCGAGATGAAAATTCTTGAAGTGCCTTACCCGATGTTGGGTAAAGGCTGTGTGCTGGTGAGAAATCATTACTCGATTATTAGTGCCGGAACTGAAGGAAAAACCGTAAAGGACGCCCGTTTGGGATACGTGGGTAAAGCCATGGCCCGTAAAGACGAAGTAAAAAAAGTTATAAATACAGCTAAAACAATTGGCTTGATGGACACCTATAAGCTTATGATGAATAAGCTGGATGCCCCATCGGCCTTGGGATATAGTTGTGCCGGTGAAGTAATTGCTGTGGCTGATGATGTTAGCGAATTTAAAATTGGTGATAAGGTAGCTTGTGCAGGTGCAGGAGCTGTGCATGCTGAAATAGTGGCTGTGGCTAAAAACCTTTGCATAAAACTGGAAGATGGTGTGCCGCTAAACGAAGCTGCTTTTACAACATTAGGTGCTATTGCCTTGCAAGGAATTAGGCAAGCTGATTTGCGATTAGGCGAAAGTTGCGCGGTAATTGGCTTGGGTTTAATTGGGCAGCTTACCATGCAAATGCTGAATGCAGCAGGCATAAAGAGCATTGGAATTGATATTGATAAAAACATGGTGAAACTTGCCCAAGAACTTGGAGCGAGTCATGCCATTGAAAGAAATACAGAAGGCATTGAGAATAGTATACGCGAATTAACCAAAGGCTATGGTGTTGATGCTGTAATTATTACTGCAGCCACCAGTAGTACCGACCCGGTTGATTTTGCCGGAGAGCTATGCCGAACTAAAGGTAAAGTTGTTATTGTAGGAAGTGTGCCAACAGGTTTTAAACGTGCGGGTTATTATAAAAAAGAATTAGAGCTTAAAATGTCGTGCTCATATGGGCCGGGAAGATATGACAGGAATTATGAGGAGAACGGGGTTGATTACCCTTATGGATATGTGAGATGGACTGAGAATAGGAATATGCAAGCCTTTGCAGATTTAGTGGCTGAGAAAAAACTAAATATAGCCAAATTAATTTCGCATACGTTTGATTTTAAGGAAGCACCTAAAGCTTACCAATTAATTGTAGATAAAACAGAAGCCTTTACGGGTGTTTTATTGAAGTACGATACGGATAAAAAAATAAGTGCTACTGTTCAGTTAAAAAATACCAAGGCTATAGCAGGTAAAGCTGCTATTGGGTTTATTGGGGCGGGGTCGTTTGCGGGAAATGTGTTGTTGCCTGCGCTTAAAGATGATTGCAGCTTTGTGGGCATTGCTACTAACAGGCCAAATAACGCAAGAAATATTGCGGATAAATATGGTTTTAATTACTGTACAGGTAATGTGAGGGAGTTGATGGAAGATGCAAGCATTAACACTATTTTTATTGCTACCAGGCATGACTCGCACGCGGGGTATGTGATGGATGCTTTGAAACACAACAAAAATGTTTTTACCGAAAAACCTTTATGCTTGCATGAAGCTGAGTTGGAAGAGATAAAAGACTTGTATCAAAAATCAAAGTCGGTGGTGATGCTGGGGTTTAACAGAAGGTTTGCTCCGCAAATTATAAAAGCAAAAGCGTTTTTTGATAAACTGAATGTGCCGCTATCTATTAACTACCGTATTAATGCAGGCACTATTGCAGCCGACCATTGGGTGCATGATAAAAATGTTGGCGGGGGAAGGATAATAGGGGAGGTTTGTCATTTTATTGATTTGTTAACGTTTATTACAGGCTCAAAAGTGAAATCATTGTCGGCTAATGCGATGCAGGATGCCAAGCATTTAACGGATACGCTTGTGATTAATTTTCAGTTTGAGAATGGCAGCATTGGAACTATATCGTACTTCTCTAACGGGAATAAAAATTTAGATAAAGAATATTTAGAGATTTTTGGTGCAGGGCAGGTTATTGTGATTGATGATTTTAAAGACATGCAAACTTATGGCAACAGTAAAAAAACGGATAGCCTGAGCAAGCAAGATAAAGGGCATAAGCATGAAGTAGCTGTATTTTTAGAGGCTATTGCTAAAGGAAAAGAAAGTCCGGTGGCATTTGATGAGATTTATCACTCAATGTTTTGTACCTTTAAGGTGGAAGAATCGATTGCGCTGGGTGGTAAACAAATTTTAATTTAAAACAAATGAAAAGCTTAGTTACATTACTTGCTGTTTTTGTTATTGCATTTTGCTCTTGCAAAAAAAATTATACCTGCACATGTTCAACTACTTCGGTAACTAAAACCAACCCAAGTGGCACATCAACTTCTACGCAAACGGTTACTACATATTCTACCAATATTATTTCGCAAACTACTATTGATGATACAAAATCAAACGCAAGTAGCAAGTGCTCAGCTATGAGTAATACCAGTGCAAATCCTCCGGTTAATTGTTCAATTAATTAATTATTTTTCTTAACTTCTTTTCCTTAACGAAAAAGAAGCAGAAGTCAAGAAAAAACGATTGCTGTCGCACTTGGCTGTAAGATTTTTCTGAAAAGTGTATTAAAATAAAAGCCTTAGAATTTGTTTGGCGGTAAAAGTTAAATTAGCTGTTATCTTTGTGGGGAAGAAAGTATGCGGGATACCAAAGAGCTTAGTTTATATGTTACAAGTCTGGAAAAACTACGTGGGTTTGTAGAGCAAGAAGAGTTTAAGGGCTATGACCCTTATGATACACTTAACTCGCCCCTGAAATTTAAATACTTTGGCAAATTTGCGGCGGTGCTGGCTTTGCAGTTTCAGAAAAGGAATCCGATAAATGTTCGTCCGCTATTGGGCATTAAAAAAGAACATAACCCTAAGGGACTGGGTTTGTTTTTATATGCTTATTGCAAGCTGCAAAAACAAGAGCTGGCAAAGGATTATACGAAGCAGATAGATTATTTGTTCGGTAGTCTTAAAAACAATTACAGCAAAGGCTTTAGCGGTTATTGCTGGGGGTATAATTTTGATTGGGCAAGTTCGGGTAAATATATTGGCAAGTTTAGTCCGAATATTGTAGTTACGGCATTTGTGGCCAAGGGCATTTTTGAATATTACAAATTAAAGCATGACTCAGAGGCTCTGGCTATTTTAGAAAGCATTGGGGAGTTTATTTTAAAGGATTTGCCTATTACAGAAATGGAAACAGGCATTTGTATTAGTTATACTACGCTGGGGGTTGATAATTGTTATAATGCGAGTTTACTGGCGGCGGTGGTTTTGGCGCAGTTGTATAATTTGACTACTAAGGAAA
>DATFTU010000639.1:0-3184 GCA_035261565.1 Bacteroidia bacterium | reverse complement strand
CTATATTTTTAATAGCGCTTGTTTTATTTTCGTTAACCGATATGCGTGATAACACATACGCTGCAATTAAATACAACACAACAAACACCAAAAAAGTGCCTAAACCATAACCTGTATATTTCAGTATTTTTAAAAGAAGTGCCAAAACAAATATTATTAATTATCAGAAATATATTACTACACCTTAAAGCTTAACCGCGCCACCTTTACCCAGCAAACGCATGGCAAGTTCTTTACCAACATCATCCTGCTTTTTAAAAATAAGTTCGGCGTTAACAACCATGGGTTTATGGTTACTATCCCACACATTTAGTATAGCCTGGTACGTTTCTCCTTTCTTAAAAAACTGCACCTTAGCTTTGGGTATGCTGTTGGTTTCGACAAACTCAATATCACAATCTTTTACATCATCAATAACGCTTTCTACAACCTTATCATTCTCCAGCCCTGTGAAAGAAACATTCATTTTAACCGCCATGCCCGAGTATAACATTAGTTGTGGGTACACCTCAAAACAGGCATTTTTATACATGTAATACTGGTCGGTTCCTTCGTTTAATTTTGCCAGCATTTCAAGCAGCCGGTAGGTATACAGTTTTTCATATTCAACATCAATGCCTTCTTCGTTATTTCTGCTTACGTTTGCCATTGGTACAGTTTCTTGCAACAAAGCTTCGGCTTCTTTTTTCACTTTATCTTTTTCTCCGTTTTTAAGCGCAAACTCTAACGCAAATAACCTGAAATATTTATTTACCCTTTTACGCGGGTCGGTTTGTGTATAGTTTTCATATTTTTTTTCAAAATAGGGCGCGCAAAAATCTTTCAGCAAATACATCGATTCATCAAAGCTTACCGTGGTTTCCGAGCAGAATAAATCATACACAATCCTGTCACGCTCTTCGTTATTAGCCAGTGCATTTACCAAAGCATACTCAAGCATAATTTTTTCAATTTTTAACGAGCATACTTTAAATAAATCACTAAACGAGTACCACCAGCCTTTATTTAAAAATTTAACCTGTGCCACTTTCTTTTCTAAAGCCTGTACACGCAATAAATTTATGGTAAACTCATATTGCGATTGTGTTAGGGTGGTGTTTATATGCAGCTCTTTAAAATTAGCGGCCTTATCTAAATAAAAATCACAACTATCCAATTGCCCGTCGTATAAATATCCGCGGGCCAGTGCAATAGTATACCAGCCAAAGCCGGGTGTCGATCCGCTTTCGGTAATTCTGTTTTGTGTAAGTGCAATGGCTTCTTTGGTTTTGCCGCCATACACATAAATCATCGGCATATAATAGTCGGCTTCTATCAGCGAAAATTTTCGCTTGTATTCTTTCTTCGAGTAATTTTCAACCGCGCCGGCAAAATCGCCAATCTCATGTTTCATGTTGGCATAATTGCTCCACGATACCCGGTTGCCTCTAATCAGCAAATCATAATAATATTGCGCGCTGTCGTAATTCTGGTTATAATCGTGCAGCAGAGCCAAGTAATGGTACGGAGAGTACAAATCATCTTCACTCTGATATGGTCCATACCAATAATCATTAATCGCTTTGTTTTTATAAATGGCGCTTATTTGGTTATAACATTCCTGAAAGGCCATCTTTTCATTTTCTTCAATCGAATTTTTTAAGAAAGAATATTTAGCCGAAGTAAAAAAACGGTTGCGATGGTACAGCCACGACCTGTCGCAATTAACCCTGAAAAAATCGCGCTGCAAATGGTACCCCTCAATTTTTTGCAATAAATTCATGGTTGAGTCGGGCATCTCAATGCTATTGTAACAAAGTTCCAACGTGTTTACAATCGAATAAAAATCGCCAAACCGGGCATCGTTTTCTCTAAAATAATTAATGGATGAAAATATATTTTTTATGGTAAAGCCATAATCTTTTTCAAAAAGTTGCAGGGCTTTATATAAGGGTGTTATAGTTTGTTTGTAGCCTAAATAATCGCCACAATGCTCATAACGATAAAGGCCTTCATACATATACCCCACATAATATGTACTATCCAGCCTTATAAACTCTCTGCTTCGGGGCAGGGCATCTTTATCAGTAGGCCTCACCCCTATACGTTTGGCATCAATTTCATAACGCGCAGCCTCGTTTTTTTGCGCATGCGCATTATTTGCAAAAAATAAAAAGCAAATAAGTGCTACTGCTACATTTTTAGCAGCACGCTTTAAAAGCAAAGTATATGTATAGTATAATTTAATTAGTAACATGCAGGGTCAGTCTTCTTAATCTGTCCATCTCTTTGGCAATTATCTGATTAAGCACTTTTTGTTTGGCTTCTTTATTTCTGTAAATCAAACGGTGGTCAATAACAGCATGGGTTATTTTTCCTAAATCATCTTCGGTTACATACGTTCTTCCGTTTACCAAAGCAAACGCTTTTAAACATTTTAAAAAGGTTATACCGCTTCGGGTTGATGCGCCCAGCATAATCTCAGCATGTTCGCGTGTAGCACGTACAATGTTTTTTACGCCCACAATAATTTCTTCGTGTATAAAAACGCGCTCGGTTTCCTGTTGCAAAAATAAAATCTCCTGCAAACTAAGCACCTGCTTAACATTGCTTAAACTGTTTTGTATACCCAGGTAATCTTTATAAATATCCAGCTCCGTAGCTTCATCTACATAGCCAAAATAAATTTTAATAAAAAACCGGTCAAGCTGTGCGGTTGGTAATGGATATGTACCTTCGGTTTCAATAGGGTTTTGTGTGGCAATGGTAAAAAATAATTTCTCTAACGGATAGGTGGTTTCTCCAATGGTAATTTGGTTTTCGGCCATACACTCCAGCAATGCCGACTGCACCTTGGGCGATGCCCGGTTAATTTCATCAGCCAATAAAAAGTTACAAAACAACGGGCCTTTTTTAAATACAAATTCTTTTTTTATGTCATCAAAAATATGCGACCCAATTAAATCCATCGGTAGTAAATCAGGCGTAAATTGTATACGCTTAAATAAAATGCCGTGCGCATCGGTATTGCTTGATATGCTGTGTGCCAGTGTTTTTGCCATAACGGTTTTGCCCGTGCCCGGGTTATCTTCCATTAAAATATGGCCTTTGGCTAACAGGGCTGTAATTACAAACTGAATTTGGCTGCGCTTGCCTTTTATAACGGTTTCAATATTATCAACCAGTTTTTGTATGTTAGTTAATG
>DATFTU010000638.1:0-7232 GCA_035261565.1 Bacteroidia bacterium | reverse complement strand
TAAAGCCCTCTGATGCGTTGTACACCTGCATGTACTTTACCCCGCTGCCTTCAAACAACTTTTTAAATTGGTTTTGGTAAGGCGTAAAACTTACCCCGCCGTGAAAGTAAACCTCGAGGTTAGGCCAAATTTCTTTAACGGATGTGGCGTTTGTGTATTGTAATATTCTGCGGGTTAAAACTAACATCCATGAAGGTACTCCGGCCATACTGGTAACGTTTTCCTGCATGGTGGCGCGGGCCATTTTATCCAGCTTTTCGTCCCAGTTATCAAGCAAGGCAATTTCTAATTCAGGAGCCCTGAAATATTCGGCCCACATGGGCAGGTTTTGCATTACAATAGCGCTTACATCACCATGGTACGACTCGTAATTGCCTGTGTATTGTGTTTGGTGGCTGCCACCCAACGCCAGGTTTTTGCCTGTAAATAGTTCAGTATCAGGGTTGTTTACACAATGCAGGGTTACCATATCGCGTCCGCCTTTGTAGTGACAGCCATCTAAACTCTCTTTACTTACGGGCAGAAACTTACTTTTATCGGTGGTGCCGCTGCTTTTGGCAAACCACTTAATATCGCTGTTCCATAAAATATTTTGCTCGCCCCGCCTAACACGCTCTATATGGGGTTTCAGGCTTTCGTAATCCTGTAAGGGAATTTGCTCTCTAAAATCGGGGTACGAGGTAATAGAGGCAAAATCGTGTTTTTTGCCAAACTCGGTATCTTTTCCGGCTTTAATTAATTTTTGCTGCCACTCATCCTGCACATCGTGCGGGTACTTCATAAACAGCTCAATTTGGTGCATGCGTTTTTTCATGAACCAACTTGCTATGGAGTTTATTAAAGCCATTTAGGGTTGGCAAATATACTGTTAAAAAGCAAGCTTTAATTTAATCTATATTAGTAAAGCATTCATCTATTATTTAACTCTTTCGTAACCATAATTTTGATTTGATTTATTATTGCCATACTTTTGCCGACTTAATTACGTTCTTTATTGATTTTAATAATAAGAGATGAGACAGCTAAAAATAACCAAATCAATTACCAATCGCGAGAGTGCTTCTCTTGACAAGTATCTACAAGAAATAGGCCGCGAAGAACTTATTACGGCCGAAGAAGAAGTTCAGTTGGCCAAGAAAATTCGTGATGGAGACCAAAATGCCCTTGAAAAACTTACCCGTGCTAACTTACGTTTCGTTGTATCGGTAGCCAAGCAATATCAAAACCAGGGCTTAAGTTTACCCGATTTAATTAACGAAGGAAATTTAGGTTTAATTAAAGCCGCTAAGCGTTTTGATGAAACCCGTGGTTTTAAATTTATATCGTACGCCGTGTGGTGGATTCGCCAAAGCATATTACAAGCTTTAGCCGAGCAAAGCCGTATTGTGCGTTTACCATTAAACCAGGTTGGGTCTTTAAACAAAATAAACAAAGCATACTCTAAATTAGAGCAGGAGTTTGAGCGAGAGCCAAGCCCTGAAGAGTTAGCTAAGATTTTAGATTTACCCGAAGATAAAATTACAGATACGATGAAAGTATCTGGCCGCCATGTATCAATGGATGCTCCTTTTCAACAAGGTGAAGAAGGGTCGTTGGTGGATGTATTAATAAACCACGATTCGCCACGTGCCGATGGGCAGTTAATGAACGAATCTCTTTCGAAAGAAATTGACCGTGCTTTATCAACTTTAACCGAGCGCGAGCGCGATGTAATAAAATTATTCTTCGGTATTGGTATTCCGCACGGATTAACCTTAGAAGAAATTGGTGCTAAGTTTGATTTGACACGCGAGCGTGTTCGTCAGATAAAAGAAAAAGCGGTACGCCGTTTACGCCACAGCAGCCGAAGCAAATTATTGCAACAATATTTAGGCTAAGCATTTAACGAAAAACCGTCTGCATACACAGGCGGTTTTTTATTAGTATTCATCAATTAAAAAACAAAATACAAATGAGCGCAGATACTATGGAAAAAGTAAACACAGGTTATCAGGAACAATTAAATGATTGGATTGAACAAGAAAAAGCAACCATTGACCTGATTAGTACTATAGGCAAATTATGGTTTGAGAAATCTATTGAGCTGGTTTTATTCCGTAACCAATTAGTTGACCGCAGTGCAAGTGAAGTGATGAAACTGCACCTGTATGCAAAAGATATTGTAAAAAAACCTATTACCGTAAAAGATACTGTTTTATTAGCGAACGAAATTTATAAATCGGGCAACATTTGCCCATCAAAAATTGATATTGGTAAACTGGCATTTGAGTGGTATCAGGAAAAAGGCAAACACAAATCGGCCACCGATTTTATTAACCTTAAACTAAAAGATTTTACTGCGCAAAAACATACGTTTACACCAAAAGATGTGGTATTGTTTGGCTTTGGCCGTATTGGCCGTTTAGCTGCGCGTGAGATTATTGCACAAGCCGGTAAAGGCGAGCAATTGCGTTTACGTGCTATTGTTACACGTGGCAACAGCGCCGCAGAAATTGTAAAGCGTGCCGATTTATTGCGTACCGATTCGGTACACGGCCCTTTTCCGGGAACGGTGATTGAAGATACGGCAAACAGCGCTTTAATTATTAACGGGCACACCGTACATATGATTGATGCTAAAAACCCGGAAGATGTTGATTATACAAAATATGGCATTAACGATGCTTTATTAATTGACAACACGGGTGTGTTTAGAGATAAAGCTGAACTAAGCCGCCACATGCAAGCTAAAGGTATTAGCAAGGTTTTACTTACTGCCCCTGCTAAAGATATACCTAACGTGGTGTATGGCGTTAACCACGAGAGTATTGATATAAAAGCTGATAGTATTTTTTCTGCAGCATCGTGTACTACTAACGCTATTATGCCTATTTTATATGTAGTAGATAAAGAACTGGGTGTACAAAAAGGACACATTGAAACCGTGCACTCATACACTAACGACCAAAACCTGTTAGATAACTACCATAAAAAATACCGTCGTGGCCGCAGCGCTGCGTTAAACATGGTTATTACTGAAACGGGTGCAGAAAGTGCTTTAAAGAAAGTGTTGCCTCAGTTATCGGGTAAGTTTACCGCTAACTCAGTACGTGTGCCAACACCAAACGTATCATTAGCCATTTTAAATATTACCATTAATAAAGAAATTACCAAAGAAGAGGTAAACGAGCTGATGAAAAAATACGCTTTAGAGGGTAATTTGGTTGAGCAAATACAATACGCTTTTTCAAACGAATTAGTTTCTACCGATGTAATTGGCAACCCTTGCCCATCGGTATTTGATAGCCAGGCAACTATTGTATCGCCCGATAAAAAGAGTATTGTATTATATGTATGGTACGATAACGAATACGGTTACACTCGCCAGGTTATTCGTTTCTCAAAACAATTAGCCGAAGTGAAAAGAATGGTTTACTATTAGTATTTAATAACTCACCAATTGCAAAACTCCTCCTACTAAATGGCGGGAGTTTTTATTTACAATCGTTTTAAAAACGTAAATTTGTATTATAATTAACTTATTTAAAAAATGGAAAACTTTAAAAAAACAAACATTGATCAGTTTTTGGATACCGCAGAAACCACTAATTCAAAATCATTATTAAGTTCGGCTTTTGGCTGGATGTTTTTAGCACTCGGGATATCGGCAGCTTTTTCTGTATTATTTGGTTTTAATGAATCTTTGTCATCTTACTTATATTATATAAATGAAGAAGGTAAACGTAGTATGACTATGTTGGGTATTGCCGTAATGTTTGCCCCATTAGGTTTTGCAATGGCTATGTCTTTTGGTTGGCAAAAATTTTCTTTCCCAATTTTGCTTTGCTTGTTCGTGGCTTTTGGTGCTATTAATGGGATTAGCTTTAGTTTTATTTTTGCAGAATATAAGTTAGGTGCCATCTATAAAGTGTTCGCATCAACAGCGGCATTATTTGGTGTAATGGCTTTATTAGGCGCAACCACTAAAACCGATTTAACCCAAATGCGTTCTTTTTTAATGATGGCACTTATAGGTGTAATTATTGCTTCCTTAGTTAATATGTTTGCAAGAAGTCCTATGATGGATTACATTATCAGTATTGTGGGTGTTATAGTTTTTACCGGATTTACAGCTTATGATGTACAACAAATTAAAAATATGGATGCTGAATTTTTGGGTGAAGGCAGAGCTAAAATAGCTTTAATGGGTGCATTAAGACTTTATTTAGATTTTATTAATTTGTTTTTATTGCTGTTAGATTTATTTGGTGGTAGAAGAAGATAAATAGAATTTAGCTTAAACTTTAAAAACCCTCCGCAGTAATGTTGAAGGGTTTTTTATTTATGGGATAGTAAAATTAATTTGGGTTGAAACTGTTGCTGTGCCTTGAGAGGTTAACGTAAATGTAGTTGGGCTAAGCGGGCTATTCATCCAATCGCCGCTATTAAATGTGCCGTTTCCATCCGTATCATAAAGTGCGTATAAATAATATGCACCCGGATGCATATAATTAAATGTGTAACTAAAATCATTTTCAGCTAATATTACGTAGCGCGAACGATGCTTTAAATCAACAGTAGTACCATTAATAAGAGGTTGTGTGGTAATAACTAAAAATGTTTTTTTGCCTGCTACGGGTACATGTGCAGCATCGTACGAATAAGATGCGGTTGTTTTACCTAAATAAGGTTGCTGGCTTTCAGGATATGGGTCTCCGCCTAATTGATAGTAAATGGCTTCAGTTACACCAACAAAAGTGGTAGAAAAATCTTTAGTCATACTTTGTTTTGGGAAACCAAAATTGCTTACCGCAGGCATGCAAGCTGTGGTGTCTTGCAATTTAGCGGTCCATGCCATGTGCGGCGATGTGGTAGTTTGCGTATTGCTTTTATTGGTGTATGATTTTATTATCAGGCTGTCTGGCTTAAAAACAACCTCGGTATAAGCTCTGTTTTTGCCCTTTACTATTTCAGAAAAACGGTAGTATGATTGAGTGCTTTGCTCGGATACGCTATCGGCTAAAAAATAAGCTTCTCTATCCATGCCATTAAACTGACCACCGTTTCTAAAAGCAACTTTGTATTGGCTGTTATGGTAAGCTATAAAAAACGACATGTTTATACTATTCAAAGTATCCAACTCGTTTTTTGAGGAGATTTGATTTTCAGATATGGGCCTAAAATCTACAATCCATTCAGGGTAACCCCCTAAGGGAGTTGTTGATGTTACAGGGCCGTTCCAAATGCCTTTAATTTTATTCAGCAGGTTATATCCCAATACGTTTTGCACAGGCGGTAAGGTATTATTACTGCCCGTAGTAGTGCCTGTATTTGAGGTATTACTTGATTTGTCATTTTTACAACTTACTGCCATAAGTATACCAAGTAAAAATAGAGGGATATGTTTTTTCATGTGTTAATTTAATAGTTAAAGGTAAATTTTATTTCATAAAAAAAGCCCCTCATTTTTGGTGAGGGGCTTTTAAAGTTTTATGATTTTAAAAAACCTTAGTTGGTTAACGATTTAAAATCAGCGTTATCTCTCCATTTTAAAAATTCGCAATCATCTTTAGCCATAGCTTTTAACGAAGCGTCTTTTTCAATAGCTGTTTTTAAGAAAGCCATACCACCCGTAGCATCACCTTTACGTGCAGAAGCAATTGCTTTTAAATAGAAGCTCATAGCCATATCTTTCTCGTTACTTGCATCAATAGTACCAGCAACACTTTCAGGGTTACCGTTTAATAATTGAGCTAAAGCTAAGTTAAAGCCTTTGTAGTTACCAAAGTTTGTAACGGCATCGCTGTATTTACCATCGCGTATGTTTACAATACCTTTGTTGTAGTTAACCTCATCGCCTGCACCGCTGGCTTTGTTGTAATAATCCATAGCTGTTTTGCGGTCGCCTTGTTTAGCGTAAATAATACCTGTGTTATTCATTACAATTGGGCTACCGTTCGCATTTTTTGCAGCGCGGTCAAAAGCAGCTTTTGCATCATCCACTTTATTATTCATTAAATACGCCACACCTAAGTTGTTGCTTGTTCTCCAGTCAGAACCGTATTGTTTTTCAGCAGACTGGTAAATGCTTAATTTAGTATTTAAGTCGTTAGTTAAAGTTGCACCGTATAGTAATTCTTCAACGCTTAACGAATCAGGGTTTGAAGTTGCTAAACGAGAAATCATTTCATCGGTACGAGATTTTTTATCAACCATTATAGTGATTTCAGCACGGCGTAATTTTGGTAAAATCTCTTCAGCTAATTCTTTATAAGTTGCTGCTAAGTTTTTAATTTCTTTACGGCGTTGGTCTGGGTCAGAGTACATAGTAAGTACACGTAAAACCAAGTCTTTATCTTTCATGTTTGAAGATTGCATGGCAGCTTTAAAGCCTTCCCAGTCTTCGCGGGTAGTAATGGTTTTGTATTGGTCTTTTGTTTTACCAAAAGTTATTTTTTTGTTTTCGTGTTTTTTAAATGTGCCAACCATTGCATCGGTAGCCGTTTTAGCACGGTCTTGTGCTAAATGCTCGTTTTTATCGGTTTCACCATCCGGAGAAGCGTAAGCAGAAACATCAACACCTTTAAATTCGTACCATGGGTTGTGTAAGTTTTCCATAATGAATTTAGAAATGTTTTTCATTTCCTCTGACTTCATTTCTGTAGGACGAACAGTAGATTGGTTAATTACATAATAAATATGAGTAACCTGGTTAGCAGGAGCTGTTTTTACAAAAGCATCTTTTGCAAAAATTCCTTTTTCATCATTACGAACTAAAAGTGGGGTAATAATAGTACCATCAGCAATTTTAACACCTTTAAAGTCTTTTTCTTTCTTTTTTACGGCACCTTTTGCACGAATTTCAAGTTTGGCGTTTTTCATGCCGGGCTCGTAAGCTGTGCTGAATGCTTTAGTATATGTACCTCCTTTATCGAAAGGAATTTTTTGGCCGTTGCCTACTGCTTTTTCGCCTAATAATACAATGGGCTCAAGCGATTTTTCGCCGCCGCCGTTATATACAAGTACCGGAGTAATGGTTACAGTTGCTTTTTTTGCAAAAATTTTAGCAGGATATTTTCCTGAAATGGTAAAAGCTACGCTGTCAGCTTTTTCCTCTAAAGGTTTTGGTGTAACATCGTGCGTAATTAGGTCCTGTTTTTTAACCATTTTACCCAATCCATCGCAGGCAGTAAGTAAAATTGCCGAACCTGCAACAACCGATAATAATTTAATTGTATTATTTTGCATGTTTT
>DATFTU010000637.1:0-4226 GCA_035261565.1 Bacteroidia bacterium | reverse complement strand
ACCTATACCAATCTTATAAAGCAACATGCCAGGCGTTTGGGTTTTGAATATTGCGGCATATCTAAAGCCGGGTTTTTAGAAGAAGAAGCTCCGCGTTTAGAAAAATGGTTAAACAACAACATGCACGGCGAAATGAAGTATATGGAAAATTACTTTGACAAACGTCTAGACCCCCGCTTATTGGTTGATGGCGCTAAATCGGTAGTATCCTTATTACTTAACTATTATCCGGAGAAAGAACAAAACCCCGATGCGCCAAAAATTTCTAAATATGCGTATGGTAGCGATTATCATTTTGTGATAAAAGAAAAATGCAAAACGCTTATTGATATTTTAAAGGAAGAAATTGGTGATATAAACGGGCGTTGTTTTGTTGATTCGGCCCCTGTTATGGATAAAGCCTGGGCGCAAAAATCGGGTTTGGGTTGGGTGGGCAAAAACAGTAACCTCATTAATAAAAACAGCGGCTCTTTCTTTTTTATTGCCGAATTGATTATTGATGTTGAATTAGAATATGATATTGCTATAAAAGATTACTGCGGCACTTGTACTCGTTGTATTGATGCCTGCCCTACGGATGCCATTGTTGCACCTTATGTAGTTGATGGAAGCAAATGCATATCGTACTTTACAATTGAGCTGAAAGAAAATATACCTGCTGATTACAAAAATAAATTTGATAACTGGGCTTTTGGTTGCGATGTATGTCAGGATGTATGCCCCTGGAACCGTTTTAGCAAACCACATACCGAACCTTTGTTTAACAACAACAGCAATTTATTAGATTGGGATACCAAGCAGTGGCAGGAAATAACACAAGATGTTTTTAGCAAAGTATTTAAAAACTCGGCAGTTAAGCGTACCGGCTTTAAAGGCCTGAAACGGAACATTGATTTTTTAATGTAGCCCTTTAAATATTTCGTTGTAGAAATGAATTAATAAACCCGGCCTTAATACTGTGGTAAACACAAAGCCAAACACCGCACCCCAAAAGTGAGCATTGTGCCCGATGTTATCTAACTGGCGTTTGCCCATATACCAACTATACACCAAATATAAAATACCAAATAACCACGCAGGTATAAAAAACGGTATAAATAAAATACCCATGCCCATGCCTGGGTTAATTAATATGGCGCTAAACACAATAGCGGTTACTGCACCACTGGCACCCACTGATGAGTAATTGGGGTTATCTTTTTGTTTTATTAAATCATAAAGAGAGGAGAAAAATATACCGCCTACATATAGTAATATGTAATAAAACATGGCTTTTTGCTGAAACAATAATGGAAAATATTGCTCCTCTAATACCTGTCCAAACAAATACAGCGCGTACATATTAAAAGCCAGGTGCATATAATCGCCATGCAAAAAAGCGTGGGTAAACAAACGGTAATATTGTTTGTAATGATGGGTTGCATAAGGGCTGAACAAATATTTATTAAAAATTCGTGCGTCGTTAAATGCCCAAAAAGAAAAGGCTACACAGGCAATTATAATGATGGTTGTTATCATAAAATAAAAACAAATATATCTAAATAAAAAAGGCTGCAAGCGCAGCCCTTTCTGTTAAAATTAATTTTATTTAGTCAACGTTATCGTGTAAAAAAGAGTTATTTGGTTTTATCTCCATTTTTTTGTCTTCTCCTTCACTCAATGTATAACGAGATACATTGCTTTCAGTAGAATAGTTTACGTTATCTAACTTAATGTTTTGACGAACAAATGATGGCTCTTTTTCAAGCTCGTTTAAACCTTCCGACGATTTTAATTTAAAAGTAATGTCTTTAAGTTTTTTAATGCGCTCTTGTGCCATACGTATACGTTCTTCGCGCTCAAGTTTTTGTAAATCTTCAGTGCTTAAATTCTCTATACTTTTTGCTTCAGGCTCAACTTCGTTAGATGAAGAAACCATTTTAATTTCCATGGTCATTTCTTCTTCTATAGAATCGGTTGATTCAGTTGAAACGTTTATAAAGTTATTTTTTTCTTCGTTTACAATTTCGTTTAAAGAAGATTCAGTAACTACAAACTCAATTTCAGATTCCTGGTTTGAAACTGCGCTGATTTCTTCTTGCGTGTTTGAAGAAGTAATTTCAGCAACCGGCTCTTCTGATTTTTTAATCAGTAAGAAAGGCTCATCTTCTTTTTTCTCTTCTTCTTTAATTACATCTTCAATATTAGTTTGCACTATTACGGTATTTACAACCGGTTCAACTGCCGCAGGTTTATGCTCTTCTAATACGTTTACAATTTTTTCAGGTTGTTTAGTTGCTTCAAAACCGCTTGGCTTATTGCTTTCAAAACCTGTTGCAATAATAGTTACACCCACGCTATCGCCTAACGATTGGTCGATACCGTAACCGGTAATTAACTCAGCCGTATAACCACTTGCCTCTTGTATATAATCGGTAATCTCACCAAATTCATCCATAGAGATGTCATCAGTGCCGCTCATAATATTTAATAGCACATGGCGTGCACCACGAATATTATTGTCGTTTAATAAAGGAGAATTCAATGCTTGTTCAACCGCACGGATGGCACGTCTGTCGCCAGATGCAGAAGCTGTGCCCATAATAGCTACACCGCTGTCTTTCATTACCGTTTTAACGTCGTTAAAGTCAACGTTAATGTGTAAGTTAATGCTAATAATTTCTGCAATAGATTTTGCAGCACCGGTTAATACGTTATCTGCATGAGCAAATGCCTCGCTCATTTTTAAATTACCATATATATCGCGTAATTTATCGTTGCCAATAACAAGTAAAGTATCCACATACTTTTTCATTTCTTCTAAACCTTGCTCGGCTTGCAGTTTACGTTTTTTGCCTTCAAACACAAAAGGCATGGTAACTATACCAACTGAAAGGATACCCATTTCGCGGGCAACTGAAGCTATAATAGGAGCCGCGCCTGTGCCGGTACCACCACCCAAACCTGCTGTAATAAACACCATTTGTGTTCCGTCAGATAAATACCTGCGTATATCTTCAATGGTTTCTAAAGCAGAATTTTTTCCCATTTCAGGGATAGAGCCTGCGCCTAAACCTTTTGTTAGCGCAACGCCTAATTGTATTTTATTAGGCACCGGACTAACTTCCAAAGCTTGTTTATCTGTATTACAAACAATAAAATCTACACCTTTAATACCAAGCTTAAACATGTGGTTAACCGCATTGCTTCCGCCGCCGCCCACACCAATTACTTTGATGATAGAGCCTGGTTCTTGTTGTATTTCAAATTGCATCATGATTTTTTCTATTAAATGAATAGGTGGTTTCTAATTCGCTAAGTTCTTTATTGTAGGGCCGTATTTTACCTGTGTACTAACTAACTTTTAAACCGCTTAGTGTTAATTGTTTAGCTTATTCAACATCATCGCGTAACCAATCGGCCACTTTGTTGCCAAAGGTTTCAAAAAATTTGCCGCGTACTTTGTTTGAGTGGTTAGCCGGTTTTTTCTTCTCTTTTTCCTGCTCTTCGGGCTTCACTTCAATTTTGCTTTCAAACGTTTTGTTTGTTTTGCGCATTTCATCTTCCATCTTTTTAATGCCCATCATAACTAAACCAACACCGGTAGAAAACATTGGGTTAGTAACATTTTCAGAGCTTTTTGCCAAATGCTCGTTAGGCGTGCCAATGCGGCAATCAATGCCTGTAAAATATTCTACCAGTTGTGGCAAATGTTTTAATTGAGAACCACCGCCTGTAACAACTATGCCGGCAGCCAATTTCTTTTCGTAGCCTGAGTTTTTTATTTCATATAATACAAAGGCCAAAATTTCTTCCATGCGGGCTTGTATAATATGCGCTAAGTTTTTCACCGAAATTTCTTTATGTGGGCGACCGCGTAAACCCGGAATAGAAATTACTTCATTCTCATGGTTTTCAACTGCTAAAGCCGAGCCAAATTTTGTTTTTAATAATTCGGCCTGGTTAGTGATGATAGAACATCCCACTTTAATGTCTTCGGTAATAATATTACCTCCTAACGGAATAACAGCCGTATGACGAATGATGCCATCGTAAAAAATGGCCACATCGCTGGTACCACCGCCAATATCAACTAACACAACACCGGCTTCTTTTTCTTCTTCGCTTAGGCAGGCATCGGCTGATGCAAGGGGTTCTAAATTCAAATCAACCACTTTTAAATTACTGCGGTCAACACATTTGTAAATATTTTTAACGGCAGAAACTTGTCCGGTAATAATATGGAA
>DATFTU010000636.1:0-5368 GCA_035261565.1 Bacteroidia bacterium | reverse complement strand
TCCGTCTATATCATTTAAAACACTCACCGGGTTTTCCTGCGTACGTTGCACTCCTACAACTGCCGCCAAGTGAAATACGTAATCAAATTTATGGGTAAGCATAATTTCAGAAATATCTCTGTAATTATTTACATCTCCTTTTATAAAGGTATAAGCATTTGAGTGCTGCTTAGGTAGCTTATCTATAGACCCCGTTGAAAGATCATCAAGCACAACTACAAAATTTTCTTTATTATGAAATAGTTTTTCTACTAATGCGCTTCCAATATTTCCGGCCCCACCGGTTACCAAAATTTTAGTCATATTAATTTCATTAAGTTATCTGCCCATTTTTTTGGCGTAATATTTTGGGCAAGCCTATAACTATATTCTCCCATCAAATTTAATTGTTCCGGCGGCAAATGCATCAATTCTTTCAATTTTTCTTTTAAAGAATTTACATCTCCCGCTTTAAAAACAAATCCGTTTTTAGTATCTTGTAAAAATGCCTCTATTGCCCCCACTTTATCAGACGCCAGCAACGGAAAGCCCATAGCCGCAAACTCATGCAACACTACACCCCAAGGCTCAAACAACGATGGCATTACAAAAACACCTGTTTGTTGAGCATATTCTAAGAAATCTTCGGGCTGAATAAAACCACAGTGCCTTATTTTAGGATGTTGTACAGGCTGTAAACTGCCTGTACCAAGGCACCATAATTCCCACTCATTGGGATTTTCGTTTTGTAACTCTATAAAAGCTTGCCAAAGTATATCTACACCTTTAAAATCATAATATCGGCCTACAAAAATAAACCGCTTAGGAAAAATTTGTTTTTTCAAGGTTATTATTTTGTCTCTAATAGAGAAAAAATGCTCAACATCACAGCTATAAAACCCCAAAATAATTTCAGTTTTTTTAAAGCCTAATTTTTCTGCGTACTTTTTTTGAATAATTCCAGGAACCCAAGCATGAGAAAATTTATTTTTTATAACAAACGGGCTTACTAAAGCTGCCACATATTGTTTTAGACTGCTATTCCAATGTGTATCTAAACTAAGTATAGTCGGAATTTTTTTATAGTATTTTTTACAAATACGCAAATACTCTTTATCAATCCATCCACTACAAATAATAGCAGAAGGGTTTAATCGCTCTATTAAATTCAACAGAGCTATATATTGATATTCTTTGCGGTCATATAAATTTACTTTTTGATATGGTGAAAAAACAAAAGGAGCTTCATTATTTACTGGATATCGAATTATATGAACATTTGCGTTCTTATCTTCAACTAATTTATTGCAACATGCTAATAAATAAGGAGCAATTTCAGTATACAAAAATATAATATTAACCTGCAAATTCATTAATAAATAGTCTGCTTTGCCTCTAAATACGCTTTTTTATTATAATAATAAAGCCAAACAAAAAATGGAAAGCCATTCACAAAATAATTTCCTTGCCTAAATAAATATAACAATATCAGTATTAAAACAGAACCGGATATAATCCAATATTTATTATCTATCCCATCATTACCTACAAAGCACCTGGTAATTATAACAAATATAAATATTATACCCATCAACCCTGTTTCTGACATAAGACGTAAGAATAAGCTATTAGCATCGGCACTATTATTATCAAAGCCTTTAATTTTAACAACACTTCGGGTATATGAATATTTTTCAAAAGCTACCGAGTGCGAACCGAGACCCGTACCAAAAAACGGATGTTCTTTAAAGTTATTATAGGCTATATGCGCATTATTATACTGTACAAAACTGGATGTGTTTACGTTTTTGATGTCAAAGTTTTGATCAACCCATAAACCCAAGGCCGCATCAACTCGCGATTTAAACTCTTCTACCGAATTATATAAGCCAACCGCTGCTGTAATACCCACCAATAAAAACAAAAGTAAATATGATATATACCCGAGATTAAGCCCTATTATCATTATAACGCAAAATAACCCGACATAACCGGTAGATGATTTACTTATATAAATAGCAATAAGAATAATAAAGTTTTGATATTTTTTATATTCATACTGTTGTTTGCGGATTATATTCAAAACCGCCACAAAAGCGGCAGGCCCTAACATAATACCTAATTGAGAGGGCTCCATATATATGGAATTAATTCTTATTAAACCCTCTCCGCTGGAAACAACACTCCACTTGTTAAACAACCACTCATAATTGTAGCCCGGGAAAAAATGTATCTTAAATGATATGTACTGAATAATAGCAATAATAGCCGACCAATAAGCCCATTTTAAATACATACTAAACATCTTTTCAATGTTCATTTCATAGTGCTGTATTACATAATAGTAAAATATAGTACTTAATAAAACCCCTAAAAATATTTTTAAAGACAGAAACCACTCATTATTACCCATCATTACCTGAAAAACGCCAATAAAAAGCGGTAATAAAATAATTTGAAAAGGAGCTCTGGGCAAACCATACCGGTTTATAAAAAAAGGAAGTAGTAAAAAAAAGATAAAATAATGTAAATACCCTTCAAACGGATTGGTAAAAAAAGTAATCGTACTTATAAAAATAGAAGTATAAATTAAAAAATCGACTACTTTTTCTCTATTCATTATATATTACACTTAATTTTAAATTGTTTGGCTAATATAATTTATCTCTTTTAAAATAACCTCGTTCCACATAAAGTTTTCCTTTACTTTTTTTACCGATGCAGTTTTTTTTCTTTCAATATTTTTTTTGTCTTCTTTTATTATCTCTGCCATTTTTTGTTCGATAACGGCCGAATTTAAAGGTGGAATTAGCCAACCATTAGTATCATTAACCATAACATTTACTGCCCCAACATTTGTGGCCAGTATGGCACAACCACTTGCCATGGCTTCTAAAATAACATTTGGCATTCCCTCGGCATGAGATGGAAGAACAAATACATCTGTATTTTGCAGAATAGCTTTTATTTTCTCAGCTTCGCTAATAGCTCCATAATATTTTATTTGTGGCGATTTAAGTTGAAACTCTTCGGGTATAGGGCCTATAAAATCAAATTGAAAATCATATTTACCAACAAGGTTTTTAAGTGCTTGGTTTAGCTCTTTTATTCCCTTACGAGTTTCGTATCTCCCCAAAAAGGCAAAACGAAGAGGCTTATTTATGGTAATGTTATTTTCATAAATCCAACTTGTTTCAATAGCAGCCGGCACTTCAATTATTTTATTAGCTGTTTGTGGTAAGTTGGTTTTAATAATATCAGTAATACCCCCTCCGTATGAATAAACATAATCTGCTTTATTATTTAGATATTTCATTAAAGGCAGGTACAAATATTTTCGGTACAAATTTATTAATCCACTCCCTTGCTGAAAAATTTCGTAACCATGTAGTCTTAATCCAATTGGCGGAAGTTTTTTGCCATATTGTTTTTGTTTAATAAAATACCAACCTGCATAACCTTTACTATAAATAAAATCAACAGGAGGTTGCTTTATAAAACACTCATACATTTCTTTAGAGTGTAAATATGATTCCTGCAAATAGTGCCAGGGCCATTTACCTTTACCAGGAAATGTAAAAACAAAAGGAGTAATAAACTTCCTCTCTTCTTCAGTAAAAAATTCCAACTTATTTATATCATACTTACTGTCGTTCATATGATATAAATCAACATGCACACCTTGCCGGGCAAAGTATTTTACCAAATAATACGAATGCTTTTGCATTCCGCCAATCCGGTAAGGCCAAATTCCGTCTGTTAATAAAGCTATGCGCACAAAAAATTATGCGCTAATTTACTGTTTTAATAAGGAATGTAATAAACTATTTATTGCCAGTAATTTGCTCCGGTAAGCCTTGTTAATTCTATTTTAGCAATACACAATTGATACTCGTATTGCAATTTAGAAAGTTGGGCATTTTGCAAGTTATTTTGTGCAGTAAATAATTCAACATAAATAATGGTACCGTTTGTGTAGCGCGATTTAGCAATTTTTAACGCCAGTTCTGCCTGCTGTACCATACTGGTTGTGTTTTTAACTTTTTCTTCATTCAATTTAATATCCTCGATTGCCTGGGCAATATCTCGGCGAAGTATATTGTTTGTAGTTTCTAATGATATTTGATTTTGTAACAAAGTACTCTCGGCAACCTTTGTTTGTTTCAAATATCTGCCCCCCTGGTAAAGCGGAACCGACAAGTTAACCCCTACCAAATAATTAAACCTCACTTGAAAAATATCGGGCTGATAACCATTTTTATACCCTAAAGCTCCGTTTAAACTTAACACAGGCAAAGCAGCAGCTTTATTTACACTAATATCATGTTTAGCTTGTTCTATTTTAAGCTTGGTAATTTGTATATCAGGGTTAAATTTTTGGGCAGTTGCTGCAGCCGAATCAGCCACGCTTGAACCTACATTAAAATCGAAATTAGTTTTAGCATTTGTCTTCAGCATTGTTTGTCCCACCGTGTAATTAAGCAAATTAAGTTGCTTATCAAGCATGTTTTGCAAATCGGCTTTGCGGTTATTGGCATTATCAATATTGTTTTTTACGGTAAGCACATCCAGCTCAAGCGCATCACCATTTTTAACTCGGCTATCAATTAATTTTTTACTCTCACTTAAAGTAAACAACAAACTATCCTGCACATCCATAGCCTTTTTAAGATAAATTATACTATAATAAATATTAGCCACCTGCGCCGCTAGTAAAGATTTACTGGCTTCTATATTAGCTTTAGAAATTTTAATATCATCTTTCGCTTTTTCTACACTGGCTTTTACTTTACCAAAATCGTACAAGGTTTGGTTTAATGTAAGTGCCGACGTAAAATTATTGTTAGGCTGAAAATAAAGCGTGGTAAACTGCCCGGGGCCAGTAGGAAATAACACTTGTGATATGGGAGCCACATACATATAACCAGCATTTGCACTTATAGTGGGCAAATAACCACTTTTCATTCCTTCGGCACGGTAATTATTTGTTTCAACCTGTTGTTGCAGTTCTTTCATTTTAGGAAAATAACTAAACGACTGATTAATTAAAGTTTTTAAATCATCATTAATAGAAACGGTTTGCGCGTTTACAAAAGTTCCTATCAATAAAAGAGCAATTATAATTTTAGTTGTTTTCATATTCAATATTTAATGAGATTCTTCGGCCACTTTTTTCATAGTTTCTGCGCTTACTTTTTTATTTTGGGTAAGCAATAAAAAAGGAGACGTTATTATAAAAAATACACTTATTAATAAAAAAGCATCTAAGTACGATTGCAAGGCGCTTTGCTGCATAATAGTACCATCCAACATTTTATAAGCTGCATTGTTTGCACCTATTGCATTAGCTCCGCCTTTGGCAATGGCACCTTGCGCCATAGTTTGCAAA